>JAEXPL010000067.1 GCA_023446865.1 Verrucomicrobiota bacterium
CGATGGCGAAGTCGACCACCGGGCCGTTTCTCGCGCGCAAGATGGGCGTGTCGAAGGACGCGAAGGATTATCCCGCCGACGACCGCTGGCTCACCGTGCGCGGGGCGCGCGAGCACAACCTGCGCGATGTGACCGCGGCGTTCCCCGTGGGCGTGTTCACCTGCGTGACCGGCGTGAGCGGCTCGGGCAAGAGCACGCTCGTCAACGACGTGCTCGCCGCCGCCGCCGCGCGCCGGCTCAACGGCGCGAAGACGATTCCCGGCAAGCACAAGGCGATCGAGGGCTTCGATCACTTCGACAAGGTCGTGCAGGTCGACCAAGAGCCGATCGGCCGCAGCCCGCGCTCGAACCCCGCGACGTTCACCAAACTCTTCGACCGGCTCCGCGACCTCTACGCGCAGGTGCCGCTGGCGAAGGTGCGTGGCTACAAGGCGAACCGTTTCTCGTTCAACACCCGCGGCGGCCGCTGCGAACGCTGCCAGGGCGACGGCCAGATCCGCCTCGACATGCAGTTCATGGCCGACGCGTACACCGAGTGCCCGAGCTGCCGCGGCCAGCGCTACAACCGCGAGACGCTCGAGATCCGTTTTCACGGCTACTCGATCGCCGACGTGCTCGCGATGTCGGTGAGCGAGGCGCGCCAGCTCTTCCGCAACTTCCCGCGCGTGGTGGAGATTCTGGACACGCTGGAGGCGGTCGGTCTCGGCTACCTCGCTCTCGGGCAATCGGCGACGACGCTTTCCGGCGGCGAGGCGCTGCGGCTCAAGCTCTCGCTGGAGCTGAGCAAGCGCCAGCAGGGCCGCACGCTCTACATCCTCGACGAGCCCACGACCGGGCTGCACTGGGTCGACGTGCAGAAGCTGCTCGATCTGCTCTTCAAGCTGCGCGACGCCGGCAACACGATCATCGTGATCGAGCACAACCTCGACGTGATGAACCTCGCCGACTGGCTCATCGACCTCGGTCCCGGCGGCGGCCGCGCCGGCGGCGAAGTCGTCTACGCCGGCCCGCGGGAAGGCATCCTGAGCGAACCGCGCTCCGTCACCGGCCAGGCGCTGGCGAAGTGGCGCCAACACGCCGCGCCGTAGGCGAGTTGCGGGATGGCGGAGGGGACGGGAGCAGCGGCCGCAGACGGAGGGAAACCGCTAATGAGCGCTGATGGACGCTAATCCGGAGGCCGGCGGTGGACCGAAGTAACTCAACGGGGCGCCGCAGCCCTGCCGGGCTTTTGCATGAGGCGGCGAAAACCGGGCTCCAGACGAGCAAGTTGCTCCTTTAGCTCAGGCAGGAGCGACTCCCGCAGGTTGAAGACGGCGACGAAGTAGGCGTCCTGAAATTGCTTGTTGGAGACTTTCTCCAGCGCGATCCGTGCTTGGGTGAGCTCCTTGAAACGGTCTTCCCACCCAGGTGTGTCGAAGCGGTGGACCTTGCCGCAGTTGCAGGGAAGCGTTTGCCAAGTCCAGTCGCCGTCATGCCACTTGAGCTGCTCCGTTCCGGTGCGGTGGAGATAGAGGAACGCGGCGCGTGCGGTGTTCTCGTTCTCGGCATCGACGCGACGCATAGCCTCGATCTGCGGTGCCCATTCTGGGTGCGTTGCGAGGGCAGAGTGGTACAGTTTCTCCTCGAAGTTCCGGCGAACGGTGAAGTAGTCGTCGAGCCAAGCATCCACCGTCAACAGGGCGGAGTTAGCCGGTGCCGAGGATTCCAGCACCACGGGTTGCAGCTGCACAGCGGTGATTCGCGTGCCCGTCAACGGAGCAAGCGGCGCTGGATCGCGCGGCGTTTCCCGAGGCGAATGCGCGCAGCCGGCCAGGGCGAGAAGCGCAAGGAGAGGGAAGTGGAGGCGCATGCTGGTGCCTATTTTCCTGTGACAATGGCTTTGGGCGCAACGCAAACCTCTGGCAGCGCGGCGAGGAGCGCTTTGTCCTCAGTGACGAGGACGGTGCCGAGGGAGATGGCGAGGGCGGCGTACTCGCCATCGTAGGCGGTGCACTTGGTGCGGGCGACGAGTTCGAGCACGGCGTGGTCGGAGAGGGCGTGTTCGCCGCCGAGGAGACAGCCGGCGGCATGGCGGGTGGCGCGCTCGGCGTCGGCGGGCGAAAATTTCCCGGCGCGATGGCTGCATGTCAACGGACGCGCTCGCCCGTCGCTGGCGGCGATGCCGGGGGCGGTGCGGGAGGCGGATTCGGCGGCTCCTCGACGGCGCCGACGGGTTGGCGGGTGCCGGCGACCGGTTCGCCGGTGTCGGGGTCGATGTAGGGCAGGCCGGCCTTGCGGCGGTTCTCGAGGGTGCGCAGGGCGAACTCGCTCATCTCGTCGAGCGCCTTGAGTTTCCTGCGGAGAGGGAGTTGGCGACAGCGGCGCAGCTGTTCCCGTTCGGCGCCTTCGAAGGTGCAGAGGCTCCAATCGATCGGATCCGGCGCAGGCTCGGCGCTCATCGTTGGTCGAGTCTCCTGCCGACTGTCGGCGAAAGGTCGGGCGGGCCAAGGAGATCGTGGGGACGGAACGCTATCCCACTGTCCGGCGCACCGTTGTTGCCTTCGTTACCTTCTGTCGTCGGCGGAATTTTGGCCCCCCGGAATCCTGATAACAAATGCGTTGCGGGCGAGCCCGGCATGACCCAAACACCTCCGCTCGACCCACCGCCTCCGTACCGCATGGCATTCAACCTCCAGAAAGTCCTCCGCGCGCTGCTGTTTGCCTCGAGCGGGCCGCTCACGATCAAGGAAATCCAGGATACCCTGACCCGTTTCCACGCGCAGGAGGCCGATCTCCTCGCCAAGATGAAGCCGGCGGCCCCGGCGAACGAGCCGGCGGCGGAAGTTCCCGTCGCGGAGCCAGCCGCGGCCGAGCCTGTGGCCGTGGTCGAAGGTGTGCCGGTGGTGGAAGGCGCCCCGGATGCGGGCGCGGTCGCCGCGCCTGACCCTGCCGCAGAGATGCCGCTCGGCCTGACGTCGGCGGAAACCGATCCTGAATTCTACCAAGAGGTGCCGTCGCTGATCACGGCCACGCAGATTCGCGAGGCGATGGACGCCATCGCCGTCGAGCTGCGCGAGCGCGACGAGGTGTTCTACCTGATCGACGGCACCAACGGCTACCGGCTTGTCACCAACCCGAAGGCGGCGCGCTGGGTACGCTTGCTGCGCGACGAGCCGCCGCCGGTGCGCCTGAGCCAGGCGGCGCTGGAAACCCTTGCGGTGATCGCCTACCGGCAGCCCGTCACGCGCGGCGAGATCGAGACGATCCGCGGCGTGTCGGCCGAGGCCGGCGTGAATAAGCTGTTGGAGCGCGGCCTAATCTATGTGGCCGGCCGCGCCGAGCTGCCGGGCCGCCCGATCCAATTTGGCACGACCGACGAGTTCCTCGAGTTCGTGGGCATCAAGTCGCTCGCGGAGCTGCCGGCGTCCGACGTGCTCTCCAACCGGCAGATCGATGATTGGCTGAAGCAGTCGGAGAACCCGGCCCACGTGGACGACAAGGACGTGGGCCTCCAGACCGACGAACTGCCGCTCGATCCTGCGGAGGAGGAGGTCGATGCGCCGGCCGCGACGACCCCGGCCGTCGCCGAAGCGTCGCCCGCCGCACCGGCGTCGGAGACTGCCGCGCCTGAAGCGCCCGCAACCGATACCCCGCCGCCGGGCGCACCGGCGAGCTGAACGCTCTTCCTGCATGAACATCGACGATTGCCGCAAGCAGATCGACACTCTCGACCGCCAGATCGTCGAGGCGCTCAACCAGCGCCTGTCGCTGGCCGCGCAGATCGGGCGGATCAAGCGTGAGCTTGGCGGCCCGATCTACGTGGCGGAGCGTGAGGAGCAGGTTTTCCGGAAGGTCGCCGAGCAGAACGCCGGTCCGATCAAGGAACCGGCGTTGCGCGCGATCTACCGCGAGATCATGTCGGCGGCGATCGCCCTCGAGCAGCCGTTGAAGATCGCCTACCTCGGGCCGGAGGCGACCAACAGCCACCAGGCGGCGCTGCAGAAGTTCGGCGCGAGCGTCGAGTACCAGCCGATGGCGACGTTCCCCGACATCTTCGCCGCGGTCGACAAGGGCGAGGCCGACTACGGCGTGATCCCGGTCGAGAACTCGACCGACGGCGCCGTGCGCGACGCGCTCGACCTCTTCGTGGAGACCGAGCTCAAGATCGTCGCGCAGAGCTATCTCGAGATCGCCTACTGCCTGATCTCGGCCGAGCCGATCGAGAAGGTCACCAAGGTCTACTCGAAGGACCAGGCGCTCGCGCAGTGCCGCAACTGGTTGCAGCGCCATGCGCCCAACGCCCAGCCCTGCGATGCGCCGAGCACCGCGCGCGCCGTGCAGATCGCCAAGAGCGAGCCGGGTGCCGCCGCCGTGGCCAACGAACTCGCCGCCGCGCATTATCAGGTGCCGATCCTGGCCCGCGACATCGAGGACGTGCGCGGCAACACCACGCGCTTCTTCATCATCGGTCGCCAGGCCTCGGGTACAGCCGGTCCCGGTCGGGACATGAGCACCTTCATCATCTCGCTCGGCGACGAGGCGTCGCACTCGGGCTCGTTGCTGCGGATGCTCACGCCGTTCTCCGAGCGCGGGCTCAACCTCACCAAGGTCGAGTCGCGGCCCACGAAGCGCCGTGCGTGGGACTACTACTTCTTCATCGATGTCGCCGGCCACTACGACGACCCGAAGATGCGCGAGGCGGTCGCCGAGCTGAAGAAGTTCTGCCCGCTCGTGAAGTGGCTCGGCAGCTACCCGCTGGTCACGCCCTGAGGCGTCTCGATGCGGACGAGGGGCGCGTGTCGAGGGACGAGCGCGAACCGTCAGCAGCACAACAGGCGTTCGTGGGTTCGGTGCTCGCCTGGCTGAACTGGGGATGAGTCGGGGCCTGCGGGGGCGTGGATCGCACCGAGACGGCAGCTCAACGGCGCGCCTCCGGGGAGTTCGCCGCAGCACGCGACTGGGGTGGGGACGGGCGAAACTGGGGTGTCCACCCGGTGGAGGCCGCAAAGGCTCGTCAAAAGCGGCGCGCACGCGGCTTCGGGTTCAAGGTCGGGTAGACTATGGCCGATAGCTACGCCGTCCCGCCCACCATGTTGCACGCCAGACATACCAGCGCTTTTCACGCCGAACTTCCCCGGTACGCCCTGTGGTTGCAGATTGCCGGGGTGCTGGCGAGCGTGGTGGCGATGCGAGTGGTGCGTGTTTGCCGCCGCAGCTGAGTGGATTCCGCGGGCGACGGTCGGGCCGGAGACTTCCGCGCCGGGAAAATGCCCCAATTCCCGGCTCAAGAATGTCCGCGGGCTGCCGAGTAATCGTTCGCAAGCCCCGCGCTGCACCAACGAACCCACCCGCACGAGTTCTTCGCAACCCTCTGCCGCCGCCTCACAATTCAGGAAGTCGCGTCCGCCGCGACGAAACCTGACGTCGCCGAGCCGAATCTAGAGGAGCAATCCACCGGTCTGGTAACGGCACCGCTGCCGCTTGGCGCTGTGCGCCCGTAACCGGTCCCTTCGCCCTGTGTTTGCCATGAACCTTCTGGAGAATCGCGCTTCCGCGCAGCCGCTGGCGGTCGAAGTCCTCGATCGGCTCCTGGTCGCGGTTTGCCCGCTGGGGCGGGGGGGGGGGGTGCTGGGGGTGGTG
>JAEXPL010000073.1 GCA_023446865.1 Verrucomicrobiota bacterium
GGCTCTCGGGGTATCTTCTCTCGATGGTGATCGGCCTCTGGATCGTCTGGGACATCTTCCGCCACGGGCGCCACAAGTAACCCTCCGTCACCTTTCTTCGGCGACAACCCTGCCGTGGCCTCCAAGACCCGCCAGCTCCCGCCCCGCCAGCTCCAGCCCGACGACTGGCCCGCGCTCGTCCGCCCCGGCAGCCGGGCCTTTCTCGGATCCTACGCCGCCACACCGCACGCCCTCGTCGCGTCCCTGCTCGCGCGCTCCGAACAGCTGGTCGATGTCGAACTCGTCCACCTCCTCACCCTCGGTGAATCACCCTGGGCCGACGAGCGGTTCCACGGGCACGTCAACGCCAACGCCCTCTACCTCGGTCCCGCGATCCAGCGCTCCCTCGCCGCCGGCCGCGCCGACTACACGCCGTCGTTCGCCTTCGAGATTCCGTCGCTCTTCCGGCAGCGCATCCTCGCGCTCGACGTCGCCCTCGTGCAGGTCACTCCGCCCGACAAGGCCGGCCGTTGCTCGCTCGGCGTCTCCTGCGACATCACCCGCGCCGCCGTCGACACCGCCCCGCTTGTCGTCGCCCAGGTCAACCCCCGCCTGCCCCGCACCGCCGGCGAGACGCTCGTCGAGTGGAAACGCCTCACCGCCGTGCTCGAAGCTCCGGCCGAACTGCCCGAGGCCGCGGCACCTCCGACCGACGAGATCGACGAACGCATCGCCGGGCACGTTGCCCTGCTCGTCGAGAACGAGAGCACGCTGCGCATCGGTTCCACCGCCCCGGCCGCCGCCATCGCCGCCGCGCTCGCCCGCCACGAGCACCTCGGTATCCACTCCGACCGGCTCGGCGACTCCCTGCACTCGTTGCTCCGGTCCGGCGCGGTGACGAACAAGCGCAAGGGCCAGCACAACGGCGAATCCGTCGTCGCCTACGCCGTCGGCTCCCGCGGTCTCTACGACTTCGTCGACGGCAACAAGAAGGTGATCTTCCTGCCGAGCGACTACGTCAACCACCCCGCCACGATCGCCCTCAACCGCCGCATGGTCGCCATCGCCGGTGCGCAGCAGGTCGATCTCACCGGCCAGGTCGTCGACGACTCGATCGGCCACAAGTTCACCGGCGGCTTCGGCGGCCAGACCGACTTCCTCCGCGGCGCGGCCCTCTGCCCCGACGGCCGCCCCATCGTCGCCCTGCGCAGCACCGCGGCCGACGGCTCCTCGCGCATCGTCACCGATCTCGCCCCCGGCTCCGGCATCGTCGCCTCCCGCGGTGATATCCATTACGTGGTCACCGAGTTCGGAATCGCCACCCTCCGCGGCCGCAGCATCCGCGAGCGCGCCCTCGAGCTGGTCCAGGTCGCCCATCCTGACCACCGTGCCGACCTCCTGGCCGTCGCCAAGGCCCGCAAGTGGGTGCCGGTATACGAGAAACTAGCGACAGCCCCCGCCCGCCGGGCCGACGGCCTCGCCCCGACCCGTCTCACTCTGAAGAACGAGTCCTTCGTTCTCCGTCCGCTCCAGCCCTCCGACGAGCGCCGGCTGCAGGAGTTCTTCTACTCCCACACGCAGGAAACCATCCAGTCGCGTTACGGCTATATGGTCAGCCGCATGAGCCGCGAGCGCGCCTACGAACTCGTCAATGTCGACCAGACACACGACCTCGCCCTCTGCGTCGTCGAGGTGCAGGGGCCGCGCGAGGAGCTGCACGCCGTCGGCCGCTACTACCTCGACGCCGACGGCCGCGGGGCCGAGGTCGCCTTCGTCACCCGCGAGACCAAGCGCCGCTACGGCATGGCCCGCGTCCTCTTCGACCGGCTCCGCGTCGAGGCGAAGAAACGAGGTCTCGGCTTCCTCCACGCCCAAGTGTCACCGGAGAACGAGGCCATGCTCGGCCTCTTCCAGAGCGTCCCGCACAAGCTTTCCCGCATCGAAGGCGCCACCGCCGTGCACGTCGAGATGCCGCTGTGAGCGGCCCGCGGCACCGGCGACAGCCAAAGAAAAGGCCGCCTGCAATCAGGCGGCCCGAGAGTATGGCAATTGATCCCGTTCAGCGGCGCAGGCGCCGCCAGAAGGCGAGGCCGAGGAGAGCGCCGGCGGCGAGCAGACCGTAGGTCGACGGCTCCGGCACCGCGCCGGACGGACCGCTGATGGCCGGTTCGAACATGAGGTTGTCGAAGGCGATGAAGTGGTTGCCCGACCCGCTGATGGTCAGCTGGACATGATCGAAAGCCGCCGGCGACTGAATCCCGTAAAACAAAACATTAGGATTCCCAGGAACATTGCCAGGGACCGAAGCCGACCCGAGCAGAACAGAACCATCGAAAAGCGTCGCCGTCAGCGAATCGGTATTCCAAAATCCCGCATACGCTCCGATGCGGGTGATTTCGGCCGAAAACCAGATGTCGATGGTCGTGCCCGCGAGTCCACCACTGAGATATCGCCAATTCGAGGCGATCTGTCCGCCGTTGTCCGGGAATTCGCCCACCTCTCCCCTATCCCGCATCGTGTAAAGCACACCGGAGAAGGTGACGCCACGGCCGGCGTACTGGTTGGTGATCTGCAGTTCATTCCCCGCCGGGAGCGAGAAATCGATCACGGTGGCAGAGGAGGAGAAATCGCCAACCGAAAGCGGCACGATCTGGGCATGGGCGGCAATGCCGCCGAAGACGGTCGCCGCCAATGCGGCAACAAGAGCAGTAGTTCTCATACGGCCCGAGACTCAGCGCGCGGCCGGTTGCAGCGCAATGCGAATCCCACTACCACGCAGGCCCCGTTTGTAGTCGCCCCGCCGCAGCCGCTCACCCGAGGAACGGATTGAAGCGGCGCTCGTTGGCGATCGTGGTGAGGGGACCGTGGCCGGGTGCGATCACCGTCTCCGGCGGGAGCGCGTCCATCACGCGGCGCACCTCGCGCCGCAGCGTGTGGCAGCAGTAGAACGCGCCGCCCAGCGAGCCGGCGAAGATGAGGTCGCCGGAAAACAGCACGCCCGGCGCGCCGGCGGAACCGGCCTCGGCGGTGACGTAGTAGGCGTTGTGCTCGGCGGTGTGGCCAGGGGTACGAAAAACGTGGATCCGGAATCCGCCGGCCACCCGTTCGTCGCCCTCGCCCACCGGGGCGGCGCCGACGGGCGGCCGCGCCGCCGGGGCGACGACCGGCAACCCGGCGCAACGGCGCAAGAGGCCGGACAGCCCGCCCGCGTGGTCGTGGTCCCAGTGCGTGAGCAGGACCAGCTCCGGCCACGCGATCCCGGCGGGCCACGCAGCCAGCAGCCGCTCGGGGCAGTCGCCGGTATCGACGAGCAGCGTCGCCCGTGTCGCGACGTTCTCCAGGACAAAGGCATTCACCCGTCCGATACCGTAGGGCAGCGCGATGGTATGGAGCGCGAACGGCAGCGGCGGCAGCGGCGGCAGCGGGTACTTTCCCTCGCCGAGCGCGCACACCCCGACCTCGTTGAGTCCGAGCGCGATCGCGAGCTTCTGCAGCTCGGTGCAGGTGAAGTCGTAGCGGTAGTCCTCGGCGTCCTTGATCCGCCCGGCATCGATCCCGGTGGTCGCGGCGAGCTGTTCCTCGGTGAGGCCGGCGTGGCGCATGGCCTTGTCGAGGATGTCGCCCAGCTCGTCTTCCAGCGGTGGGGGCGCGAACGGCATGGCGGCGACAGTAGGACCTGTTGCGAAAATGCCAAGGGGCGCCGGCCGCAAAATGGATTTTCAAAACCGCGCGAACCCTCCACCGTCGCTCCCATGGCCGACACGCAAACCGAGGTTCTCGACATCTTCACCCGCACCCGCGCCCTGCTGCGCGGGCATTTCGTCCTCCGCTCCGGGCTGCACAGCGGGCACTTCTTCCAGTGCGCGCAGGTGTGCCAGTACATGCCCGAGGTCGAGCGCCTCGCCGAGCTGCTCGTGGCCAAGCTCCAGGCGGCGGGCGTGACGTACACGACCGTGCTCGCCCCCGCGATGGGCGGCCTGGTGATCGGCCAGGAGGTCGCGCGCCGCTCGAAGGTGCGCTTCATTTTCGCCGAAAAGGAGAACGACAAGCTTGTCCTCCGCCGCGGCTTCAAGATCGCCGCCGGCGAGCGCCTGCTCGTGGTCGAGGATGTCGTCACCCGCGGTGGTCGCGTGCAGGAATGCCTCGATATCGTCCAGAGCCGTGGCGGCGTGGTCGCCGGCGTGGCGATGCTCGTCGACCGCAGCGAGGGGAAGACCAAGTTCTCCGTGCCCTCCTACCCGCTCCTGCAACTGAGCTTTCCGACCTACCCGGCCGACCAGATCCCGGCCGAACTCGCCGCCCTTCCGGCCGAGAAGCCGGGCAGCTGAGCGACGCGCACCACAGCCTGATCGCGTTCCGAACCGGCGCAGGCCGGTCCGACAACTCACCTCGCCAGTTCGATCGAGAGGAACTGGCGGGTACCGCCGTAGCGGACGACCAGCGTGTTCCGGCCCTTGCGCAGCGCTTCCTTGGCGGCGTGCGCCTCGCCAACCGGCACCTTGTTGACCATCTCGATCACCGTACCGACCGGAAGATTCGCCGCGTAGGGGGACCGGCGGTCGATCCCCGTCACCACGAGCCCCGCGGCATCGGCCTCGAGGGCGAACTCCCGTTTGAGCTGGTCGCTCACCGGCGTGACCTGCACGCCGTCGAGCAGCTCGATGGCGGCTGGCGTGGGCGCCGGCCGGTTCTCGGCCAACTGGCCGAGCGACACCTCGAGCGCCACCGGTTTGCTGTCGCGGATCACGCCCAGGGCCGCCTTCGTGCCCGGCTGCAATTGCGACACCAGCAGACGCAGCTCGTCGCGGTTGGTGACCGGCTTGTCGTTGAACCGCGTGATCACGTCGCCGGCCAGCAATCCGCCGCGCGCGGCCGGCCCTTCCGGCGTGACCTCGGCGACGAGCACCCCGCGGGTGTCCTTGAGCCCGAAATCGGCGGCCAGCCCGGCGTCCAGATCCTGGGTACTGACACCAAGGTACCCGCGCACCACCGTGCCGGTCTCGACGAGACTCTTCATGACGAACGCGGCAAGATTCACCGGGATCGAGAAACCGATGCCGATGTTGCCGCGGGTGGTTGTCATGATCGCGGTGTTGATGCCGATGAGGCGCCCGCGGGCATCGACCAGGGCGCCGCCGGAGTTGCCCACGTTGATCGCGGCATCCGTCTGGATGAAATCCTCGTAGCCGGGATCGCCGTCGCCCCGGGCCAGCAGATCGAGGCCGCGGCGACCGGTGGCGGAGACGATGCCCATCGTCGCCGTCTGGCCGACGTCGAGCGGGTTGCCCAGCGCGAAGACAACATCGCCCACGCGCAGTTTGTCGCTGTCGCCAAGAATCGTATGCGGAAGGTCCTTCCCTTCGACCTTGATGACCGCCACGTCCGTCTTCGGGTCGGCCCCGATCAACCGCGCCGGCAGTTCGCGTTCATCGGGGAGTTTCACCAGCAGGGAGTCGGCCCCCTCGACCACGTGGTTGTTGGTGAGAATGTAACCCTCGGGGGAAACGATCACACCGGAGCCGAGTCCCCGTTCGGGCTGCCCCGCGGATGCCACCGGCCCGCGGGCCCGCGCAAACTTCGTCGAGTAGACCGAGACGACCGCCGGCCGGGCGGCGGCGAGCGCCTCCGCATAGGTCGCGGGCCCCGGGAGAGGCGCGGCGACCGGAGCGCTGTCGATCACGAGGGTCGGTGCCGGCAGCCGCCCCCGGAGGAGAAACACCCCGAGCCCCAAACCCACCGCCGCACCCGCCGCCACGCCGACTGCGAGAGAACGTGCCTTCATGGGAGGTTGGGCCGGAGGTGGGCTAGCGGGAGCTCCTAGAAGCCCTTGACCTTGAAGAGTCCGGTCACCGAGCGGTTCGAATGGATGCGGAGGATGGCCTCGCCCAACAACGCCGCGACACTGAGCCGGGCGATCGGCAGGCCGCGGGTTTCGAGCGGCACCGTGTTGGTCGTGATGAGCTCGTCGATCATGCCGTTGCCCAGTCGGGTGTAGGCCATCTCACTGAGGATACAGTGGCTCACGGCGGCGCGCACGCTCACCGCACCGTGGTCGCGCAACATCTTCGCCGCGGCCGTGAGCGTGCCCGCGGTCTCCGTGATGTCGTCGACCAGAAGCACGTCGGCGCCCTTCACGTCGCCGACGACGCTGATCGCCTCGACGGTCGTGGCGGTGGTCCGCTTCTTGGCGACGAGACCGAGACCGGCGCCGAGCACCTCGGCGTAGGCGGCCGCCATCTTCATGCCGCCGACATCCGGCGAGACGACAACGAGGCGGTCCGTTTTGAGATGTTTCGCGAGGTATTCGAAAAACACCGGCGAGGCGTAGAGGTGGTCGACCGGGATGTCGAAGAAGCCCTGGATCTGCTGGCTGTGCAGGTCCATCGTGAGCACGCGGTTGGCGCCGGCGGCGACCAGCAGGTTGGCCACGAGCTTCGCGGTGATCGGCACGCGGGGCTGGTCCTTGCGGTCCTGGCGCGCATACCCGTAGAAAGGCATCACGGCGGTGATGCGCTGCGCGGAGGCGCGGCGGGCGGCGTCGATCATGATCAGCAGCTCGACCAGGTGGTGATTGGTCGGCGGGCACGTGGGCTGGATGATGAAGACATCCTTGCCGCGCACGTTCTCGTTGATCTTCACGAAGGACTCCCCGTCGGGGAAGGTCGTGACGGTCGCGTCGCCGAGCGGCAACTCGATCGCACGGCAGATCTCTTCCGCGAGGGCGCGGTTGGCGTTGCCGGAAAACAGTTTGATATTGGCTTCCATCGTCGTTCGGGGGGAGGTCGGGAGACTGTGCGGGATCACGGGTGGGGCGGAAAGTTATTTTGCACGCGAGAGACCGAGTTGCGCCTCGATCTGGTCGACGCGCTTGAAAAGGTCGGGCAACCGGGACCGCAGCACCTGCACCTTCTGATCGAGCAGCAGCGGGAGGGCGTAGGTCCCGTTGACCACGCTCTTCGCGGGCAGATCGCGATTGAGGCCGGATTGGGCTCCTGCCTGCGTGAAACTGCCGATCGTGAGGTGGCCCGCCACGCCCACCTGGCCGCCAAGCACGACATAATCGCCCAAGGTCGTGCTGCCGGCGATGCCCACTTGGGCGACAATGAGGCAGTGGCGCCCGATCACGCAGTTGTGCCCGATCTGGACGAGGTTATCGATCTTCGTCCCCTCGCCGACGCTCGTGCTGCTGAACCGGGCACGGTCGATCGTGGCGTTCGCGCCGACCTCGACATCGTCGCCGAGAACAACATTGCCGATCTGCGGGATCTTCTCGTGCCGGCCTTTGATGGTGTCGTAGCCGAAGCCATCGGCTCCGATCACCGCCCCGGGTTGGAGCCGGACCCGCGCCCCGAGCACACAGGCCTGCGCCACCACCGCGCGAGGCCCGAGCCAGCAATCGGAACCGATCACCGCCCCGGCGCCGACAAAAACCGAACCCTCCAGAACCGAGCCCGTCCCGATGCGCGCTCCGGACTCGACCACGCACAACGGGCCGACATGCACGTCGGGCGCGAGAGTGGCATCGGCGGCCACGACCGCAGTCGCATGCACGCCCGGCGCGGGTTTCGGCCACAGCGTCAGTTCGATCCGTCGGCAGAGCCGGGTGAGCGCCACCGAGGGGTTTTGCACCATCAACCACAGTTGGCCGGCGGGCGGCTCGCCCACGTGATCGGCAGGCAACAACACGACCGAAGCGCGACTCCCGGCCACCTCCGCCCGGTATTTCCGGTTGCCCAGAAACGAGAGATCACCGGGGCCGGCCGCGCCCAGCGACGCGATGCCAGTCACCGACGCCTCGGTGGCGCCGAGAACACGAAGCGGTTCGACGATGGCGATGAGCTGAGCCGCGGAGAAGGCGAACACCATGCCCAAAGCGTGGGTGGAGCGAGGCTGGGCTGGAAACAAAAAAACCCCGCCCGTTGCGCGGGCGGGGTCGAAACTGGTGTGCTTACTTGGCCGGAGCCGGAACCGTGACGTTGATCGCCGGCGTCGGACGATCCTTGTTGATCGCCTCGAGCACCTCGGCGGTGATGTCGAAGCTCGGGTCCGAGTAGATCAGCGCGCCTTGGCTGACCACGAGCGTGGCGCCCTTCGCCTTCGCAATCTCGGTGGCCTTGCGCGCGATCTCCTCGATCGCGGCGCGCTGGAACTGCGCCTGCTTCTGCTGGAAGCGCTGCTGGAGCTCCTGATTGAACTCCATCATCTTCTGCTCCTGCGCGCGCACCTCGCCGACCTTGGCCTCGAAATCAGCCTGGGCCTTCTTCCGCGCTTCGTCGGTGAGCACCGGGCTCTTGACCTGCTCCTGGAGTTCCTTGGCGGAGGCGATCAGCGCGTCGCGCTCCTTGCCCAGCGCTTCCATCTGCTCCTTGGCCTTCTTGCCCTGCTCGGCGAGCTTCGCGTTCTCGGCCTCGGTCTTGTAGTACTTCGTGAAGAGCTGCTCGAGGTCGACGGTCGCCATCTTGACGGCGACCTGCGCGTTGAGGTTGAGAACGGCGCCGGCGAGGGCGACGGCCGCGATGGCGGAACGGATGAGGTTTTTCATGGAAACAGTGTTGGGAAGGTTTGCAGGTTGCGGATCAGAAGCGAGTGCCGAAGGAGAAGTTGAACTGGCCACCCTTCTTGTTGTACTTGTCGCCCGTGAGCGGGATGCCGTAGTCGAGGCTCATCGGCTGGCCCATGATCATCATGCGAAGACCGAAGCCGATGTTGTCGTTGTAGCCCGAGGGGTTGAAATCGTAGGCGCCGCGATTGACGAAGCCGGCGTCGTAGAAGACCGCAAAGCGCATGGGGCTCACGATATCGGCCGAGTACTCGAGGCTGAAGAAACCGTAGGTCTTGCCACCGAGAGGTTCGTTGCTGGTCGAGCTGCGGGGGCCCACCTCGCGATATTCGAAGCCGCGCAACGTCATGGGGCCGCCGAGCGCGAAGTTCTCGTTCAGGAGCTGGTTGTCGCGCGTGCTACCGTACCGCTCCAGCACACCGGTGCGCAGGAGGATCGCCAGCACCTGCTCTTGGGCCTTGAACAACGGCACAAACTGCGCCGCGCGCGCCTCGAGCTTGTAGAAATCGCGATCACCGCCGAAGGGGCCACCCGCCAACGCCGCGGTGAGCTCGAGGCGGTTGCCGCGGGTGGTGTTGATCATCTTGTCGCGGGTGTCGCGCAGGAGCGTGAAGCTCATCTTGGACACATTGTACGACTGAAGCCACGCGAGGAGATCGGCGTCGGTGGTGGTCAGATTGTTGTAGTTGACCTGGTCGTAACTGTACGCGAGCTGGCCCTCGAAGAGTTCGAAGAGGCGGCGGCGGGTGTAGATCGATCCGCCGGTCACGATCAGCTCATAGAAGTTCGAGGTGTAGTCGGAGGTGGTCCGGTGCAGATCGAAGCCGACCGCCAACTGCTTCTCGAAGAGCCACGGCTCCTCGAAGTTGAGGCTGACTTCGCTGGACTGGGAACCGACCTGGAAGCGCAGGCGGAATTTCTGGCCATCGCCCTGGAAGAAGGAGCGCCGGTTGAGGATGTCGAAGTTGCCCTGGCTCAACTCAGCATAGAAGACCGCCTTCTCGAGCGAGCTGTAGCCCGCGCCGAAGGTGACGTTGCCGGTGCGGCCCTCGGTCACCTTGACCTTGAGATTGCGGCGGCCGGGCACAGCCGTCTCCTCGGGGGTGAGGTTCACATCCTCAAAGAAGCGAGTGTTCTCGAGGCGCAGCTTGCTGATGTTCATGCGCACCGAGTCGAACGTCTGGCCGGGCGAGAGCACCAGCTCACGCACGATCACGATGCTCTTCGTCTTGTCGTTGCCCTCGATCTTGATCGATTCGAGCGTCACTTTCTCGCCCTCGGTGATGTCGAAATCCACGTCGATGTCACCGGTCTCGATGTTCGGCTTGCGCACCAGCCGCACGCGGGTGTCGAGGTAGCCGCTCTTGCCGTAGAAGTCCTCGACGGCTTCGACATCCTTGTCGAGCTTGGACGGGGTGAACCAGTTGCCGGGGCGCTCGTTGAGCGCGAGCGAGAGGAAGCGGGCGGGGAACAGCTTGTTGCCGCTGAACGCCATGCGGCCGAGCTTGTAGCGCCGGCCCTCGGCGACCGGGATCACGATCACCAGTTGGCCGGGTTTCGGATACTCGAACTGCACCTTGGCGCGCACGATCTCGACATCGAGGTAGCCGCGTTCGCGGTAGAAGTCCCGCAGCTTGTCGAGGTCCTCCTCGAACTTGTCGTCCTGCAACCGGCCCTTGGAGGTCAGCCAGGAGAACATCCACCAGCGGCGCGTCTCCTCCATGGCGCCGCGCAACTTGCGGGCCGACACGCTGTCATTGCCCACGAAACGGATGTCATGGATCTTCGTCCGCACGCCCTCGCGGATGCGGAAGATGACCCGGCCAAAACCGGTGGTGCGGTCGCGCTCGATCGAGTAGTTCACCTCGGCCTGCGAGAACCCCTTCTTCTGGTAGTACTCGAACAGCTTCTCGGAGTCGGCCTTGATCTGGCGTTCGTCGAGCGAGGCGTTGGCCTTCGTCGTCACATCTTTCAGGAGCCGGCGGTTGCTGAACGCGCGGTTGCCGTCGAGCTCCACGGACAGGACGCGGAACTTCGGCGTCACCTCGACGAAGAGGTTCACCTTGTCGAGGCCTTCCTCGACCTTCTTGACCTCGATCAGTTCAAAGAGGCCGGTGTGGTAGAGGTTGCGCACGTCGCGGTCCACCGCGCTCTCGTCGAAGGCGGCGCCCTCGCGCATCTGGATGTTGGCGCGCACGACCTGCTCGCTGACGTTGCGGATGCCGAGGAAGCGCACCTCGACCTTGCCGATCGTCAACTGGGGTCCTCCCGCCGCCATCTGGGCCCGCGCCACCGGCATCGCGGCGAACACAAGCATTGCAACCAGCAGACTCAACCAACCCCAGGCCGGGGTGCTACGCGATATGGTTTTCAAAGCGGGTAATGTCCTTGAGGAAGGTTAATTTGATTTCTCCTACCGGTCCGTTTCGTTGCTTGGCAACGATCAAATCCGCCGAGTC
>JAEXPL010000081.1 GCA_023446865.1 Verrucomicrobiota bacterium
TCAATGCGGCATCTCGCGCAAGATCGAGGATCCGAAGGAGCGCCAGCGCCTCAAGAAGATGCTCCAGGAACTCACCATTCCCGAGGGCATGGGCGTCATCGTCCGCACCGCCGGCGAAGGCAAGAAGTCCCGCTACTTCGTCCGCGACCTCCACATCCTCCTCAAGAAGTGGGAGGAGATCTCGCGCCGCATGGAGTCCGATCGCCCGCCGACCTGCCTCTACCAGGAACCCGACATCGTCGAACGCACCGTCCGCGACTTCCTCACCGAGGATGTCGACCGCGTGCTCATCGACAACAAGGACGACTTCGCACGGGTGCAGGACATCGTCGGCCTGATCTCCAAGCGCTCCCGCGCCAAGATCCACCACTACGCCGACAGCATCCCGATCTTCGAACGATTCAACATCGAGCGCCAGATCGAGCAGACCTTCAACCGCCACGTCCAGCTCCCCTCCGGCGGCCAGATCGTCATCGACGAGACCGAGGCCCTCGTGGCCATCGACGTCAACACCGGCTCCCATAAGGCGAAGTCCGGCGAGGAGAAGAACACGATCTTCCAGGTCAACCTTGAGGCTGCCACCGAGATCGCCCGCCAGATCCGCCTGCGCAACATGGGCGGCCTGGTCATCATGGATTTCATCGACATGAAGGAGCGGCGCCACCGCAACCAAGTGTTCGACCGCATGGTGGCCGCGATGGCGGAGGACAAGGCCAAGAACCACATCCTTCCGATTTCGACGCTCGGCATCATGCAGATGACCCGCCAGCGCCAGCAGGAGTCGCTCGCCTCCAACCTCTACACCGACTGCCCGTACTGCCGCGGCCGTGGCATCGTGAAGTCGGCCACGACGGTTTCGGTCGAGCTTCAGCGCCGCCTCGGCTCCATCGTGCGCCGCCTCCAGCTGCGCCACCCGGGCAAGGAGTTTTCGCTGCGCGTCCTCGTGCACCCGAGCGTGCTCGAGCGCCTCAAGATCGAGGACGCCGACCTGCTCGTCCGCATGGAGAAACTCTACGGCGTGAAGCTCTCGTTCCGCGCCGACCCGAACTACCACGTCGAGAACTACAAGGTCCTCAACGCCATCTCCGGCGAAGAGTACCGCTGAGCGCTCTTTCCGCGACACGTTCGCCAACCTTCGAGCGCCCGGCCCTTCAGCCAGGCGCTTTTCTTTTGTCTCCAGCCAAATCCTCCGCGCCCTCCCGGTCGGCGGCGCGCGGCGCCGCCACTGCGAGCTTGGCGAACACGCCGAAGCCTGTCCGACTTGGCCCGTGCAAACCCGTCTCGTCGCCGCCGCCAGCGGCGCGTTGTTCGCGCTCGGACTCTCGCTGCTGGCTCTCCGCCCCGCCGTCGCCCGGCCGGACGCCGCGGCATCCGCGCCGGGACTGAGTGCTGGGGAAGTGCTGCCCACCCGGGCCGCGGCGCTCCCGCCGGCGGCGGGTCCGGCCATCCGCCCCGTCTCGACTCTCCCGCCTTCCCCCGAGATCCGCGCCGAAGTCGCGCTCACGATCGGCGACCGCGAGCAGCGCACCGCCGCCCTCGCCGAAGCACTCGCCGCCTGGGCCGTCAGCGATGCCGGCGACGCGCTCGTCTGGCTCGAGCGACACCCCGCGCAGGACAAGGCGCTGCTCACCCAAGCGATCGGCGAAGGCCTCGCCACCGACCCCGCCGGCACCACCTTCGCCCTCTCCTACCTGTCGCAGGACCGCGAATTCGGCGGCGCGCTCGCCGGTGCACTCGTCCGTGCTCTTGCCGCGCATGGCAACTCGCCCGCCGCCGTGCGCCTCGCCAACGCCACCCCTGCCGGTTGGGCCCGCGAATGGGCTACCGTCGCGTTCACGAACCTCGCCTACGAGGATGCCGCCACCGCCCTCGAGGCGCTCGCCGCGGTCGGCGATCCCACCCTGCGCCGCACGGCCGCGGCGGCGATCATCGCCGGCTGGGCAGAACGCGATCCCGCCGAATGCGCCGCCTATTGCGCGATCCTCGAGCCGCGTAGTTGAGAACCGGCGCCATTGCAGCCCGGGTCGCGATCAGGCCGCTTCTCTGGTCACGGGGGCGGTGTTGTGTGTCACCCAGCCTTGCCGCCGCAGCGCCGCCAGGCGGTCCACCCCGTCGCTCCCCGTCTCGGCCCCCTTCCCTCGATCCGCGCTGCTCGTCTTCAGGGCGCGCGCCGCCGCGCATCGCGTCCACCACGTCCCCGTTGCGGCGGCCGATTCACCAGAGGGCGGGACAAGAAGGCGGAGGAGGTGCATGCCTCCAGTGTAGCCGACGCGCGTCACAACCTCGTGACACCGCCGTGACCACGAGGTGAACTCCCGCCGCCGTTCACGACACCGGAGCGAGGTTCTCGCCGACCGGGGTCGAGCACGCGCGCCACGCCGGCCATCCACCGGCAGCGAGGCAAAGCGCCACCATTGTCGCCGGTGCCCACAACAGCACCACATCCCACCGCGGCAGCTCCAGCAGCACGCCCGTGTGCGCCTGCAGGAGCCGCGCGATGCCCAGTCCGAGCCCGACGTGAACCACCAGCCCAGCCGCGGAGCCCACAGCACCGATCACCGCCGCCTCGCCCAGCACCGCGGCCAGGAGCGTCGTCCGCGGCGCACCCAGTGCGCGCAGGATCGCCCAGTCGCGGCGCCGCACGTTCATCGAGCCGTGCAGCGCCACCAACACGCACAACACGGCCATGCCGCCGGCGGCGACCGTGCCCAGCGCCAGCACGCGATCAAACCAGAGAAACCGCTCGAACAACCCCGCCAGCACCGCCGCCACCGGCCACGCCAGCGTGTACCGCGTGCCGGCCCGGTTGTACTCGTGGTCCAGCTGAAAGCCGAGTGCGCGCAACTCCGGCCGGAACCGCACCAGCACCGCGCTCACCGACTCCGCCGCATGGGAGCTGTGCCCGGCGAGATGCTGCAACTCTTCGAGCGGTATCCAGATCACGCGATCCAGCGGCGTGCCCGTCGGCTCCAGCACGCCGACCACCTCGAACTCCTCCGCGTGGTCGCCTTCCTCGCTGTGGTCGAGCCCATGGTTCGGATGGATGCGGTCGCCCACCTGCAGGCCGAGCCGCTCCGCGGCGAACGCGCCCACCACCGCCTCCGCTCGTCCCGCCGCAAACAGCCGCCCGCCGGACACGAGGCCCGGCGCACGACCGTGGCCCCACTCCGCCGCCGCCAGAAGCTCCCGCGGCGCGCCGACCACCCGCCAACCCTGGAAATTGTCGCCCATGGCGAGCGGATACGCCGCCGCCACCGCCGGATTCTGCCGCAGCCGCTCCACCGCCGCGGCGTCGACCAGTCCCGGAGGCGTCTCGAGGTGGAACAACGCCGCCAGCACCAGCTGCAGCGGCGACCCGCGCGCGCCGAGCACGGCGTCGAACTCGCCCACCGCTCCGGTGAACGCACGCTGCGTCTCGCGCCGCACCGTCCACGCCGTCACAAAGCCGCCCAAGGCAAGCGCCACGAGCACCGCCGCGAGCACCGACGGCAGCAGGTGTTGGCGCAGTCCGCGACGAGCTAGGACAAACCAAGGGAATCGAAGAGTCATGGAAATCACATGTACCGCAAATTATGGAGCCTTGGGCGATGGATTGAGCGAGGTGGACCGCGTTGCCCCCAACGCGGTCGTGGACGGGAGTTGCCGCGAACAGCGTCAACCCACGAACGAGCAGGAAACCGCTGCGGACCGAGTCTTCGACGCGCTTGGGGGCAAGCGCGTCCACCGCGAGCGTCAGGATATCAGGAGCGTCTCGGCCGCGGTCCGGTTGATCTCGGCGAAGTCCCGCACTGCGGGGAACGCGGCCAAGGCGCGCTCGTCGTGGCTCACGAGGAGCAACGCCGCGCCGGTCTCGGCGCAGCCCTCGCGCAGCAACGCGAGCGTCGCAGCAGCGTGCCGGGCGTCGAGCGCCGCCGTCGGCTCGTCGGCCAGCACGAGCGCCGGATGATTCATGAGCGCCCGCGCCACCGCCACGCGCTGCTGTTGTCCGACCGAGAGTTCGTCGGGGAATCGGTTCGCCGCGTCCGCCACTCCCATCCGCTGCAACAGTGCCAGCGCCCGCGTGGCGTCCGGCGTACCGGCGAAGCACATCGGGAGCAGCAGGTTCTCCAGACAGGTACAGCCGCGCAGGAGGTTGAGCGTCTGGAAGACGTAGCCGATCCGCCTCGCGCGGAGGCGGTCGCGCGTCCGCTCGGCCGCCGGGGCCATCACCTCGCCAGCGATGTGGACTTCGCCTGTATCGGGCTCCAGGACTCCGGCGATCAGGTGGAGCAACGTGGACTTGCCACAACCGCTCTCGCCGCGGAGCGCGAGCTGTTCGCCGGCGGCCAGCGTGAAGGAGTTGATCGCCACCACCGGGCGGCGATCGCCGCCAGCGTCACGAGAGAAAGACTTGTGAACGCCGCGCAGCGAGAGCGCGGAAGGAACAGTTGTCATCGGGTTGGAAAAGAGAAAAGGGGGCGGCGGCGCGCACCGCACCGCCACCCCCACCCTCACACACAGGAGAGTTCCATCAGGCCTGTTTCCGTGCGAAGCGACGCCGCCAGAACGCGAGGGCCGCACAGGCCGCCGCGCCGAGGGCGCCCCAAGTCGCCGGTTCGGGCACCGGCTGCCCGCGGAAGGCAAGGTCGTCATAGAAGCCGCCACCCTGGAGCACGATCCCGTCGATGGTCGCGTCGCCACTCCACTGCGGCATTGCCAGCGGGACAGTCGCGTCGAAACCGATCCGGCCCACGATCGAATCGGCCGAGAGCAGCCAGATCGAGGACTCGCCCAGGTCGCCGAACGGACTGTTGTCGAGCGTCGTGGTGAACGAGCTCAACCGGAATGGCTGCCCGAAACGGATCAATACGGGCCCGAAGAGCGCGTTGAGGGCCTGACTACCGGAAGGCGCCACCCCGAAGCCGTAGAGGGCCGGATTGGCGGTCCCCACGGGCGAGTACAGGTCGCTCACGGAGTCGATCGTCCACCGCTCGGAGCCGGCGATCGCCGAACCGAACTCATCGGGCCGCGGCGCCCAGGCGGCTTTGTGGAAGCTGAGATCGGCCCAGCCGCCGGAGACCGCCGGCGACAGCGGCCACGTCTCGAAATCGGTATGGAACGATATCGAGGCGTGAGCGGAGGCGGCACCAATCAGCGCCGCGACGAGGAGACGGAGAACGTTTGCCTTCATGACGAGGGTCTCCGGTTCACTTCGCGCCGCCGAGCACGGCCTGCATCGCGAGGAAGAAGGCGTCGGTGTTGTCGATCACGCCGTTGAAGAGCGAGGCCCCTCGGCCGGTCGCCGTGAGCGGGATGTCGGAACCGGTATGCACGGCCGAGCCGCCGGGCACCTGGCCGGTGACGAGGAAGCCGCCCGCGAGGTCGCGGTTCAGCGGGCCGCCCGGATAGGTCGAATACGCGCTGCCGGTCGGAAACACCGCGGTGACCTGCTGGCCGTCCTTGAGAGGCCGCGGATTCGTGAGCCAGTCCTCGTAGCGGTCCGAGTTTCCGGCGTAGCCGACGAGCATCTTGAAGTCGACGTCGGTGGTCGTCGGATAGCCGTCGGGCGCGAGCGTGTAGTAGGGGAAGCCGGCCGACTCATAGGTGCCCACGGTCTGGTCGCGCAGGGTGGCAGCGCCGCCACCCGCGGCGGCGCGGGCCTGCAGGACGGAGTTGGTCACCGTCGAGGCGCCGATGATGTTCACGCCGGCGCACTCGTGGTCGGCGGTGACGTAGACGAGGGTGTCCGGATTGGCCGCGACGAAGCGCTTCGCCACGCCGATGGCCTTGTCGAACTCGATCGTGTCGAGCAGCCAGCGCTCGGAGTCCATGTTGTGCGCCTGCTTGTCGATCGAGGCGGCCTCGACCATGAGGACGAAGCCGTTGGGACTCTTGGCCAGCACCGCGAGCGCGGCGCGGGTCATCTCGTCAAGCATCGGCTGGTCCGGCAGGCCGTAATCGGCGACGACCGGGCGTGCCGCGCCGGCGGGGATCGTGCCGCGACGGCCGTCGATCTTGTCCTTGGCCACGTTCATGTTCGAGTAGGCGAAGAGGCCGAGCAGGCGCGTGGCGCCGGCGGTGACGGCGTCGAGATCGGTCTTGGTCGGGGCGTAGCTGAAACCCGCACCCTGAAACGCGGCGATGAGGTCGCGACCGGTATCGACGGTTCCGGGAGTCACCCCCCACGCCGTGGCAAGTTCGGCGGGCAGCTGATAGTCCGATCCCGCCGCACGGGCCGAACCGGGAGTGCCGGAGGGCAGAAACCATTTCCGGCCGCCACCCATGAGAACACTGAGATTGGCCTTCGCCACCCCCTCGTCGAGGTACTGGTCGCAGATGCCGGTGCCGGCGCCACGATCCTGCGTGTGCGAGCCGAAAGCGCCCGGCGTGGCGTCGAAGACATCGGAGGTGGTGACGATGCCGAGGGCCTTGCCCTGGGTGCGGGCGAGGTATTCACCGATCAGCTCCACGCGGGGATTGTCGAACTTCGCCGTGGTGTCGTCGGGGAAGACGCCCTGCTGGTTGTTGTTGGCCTTGTTGCCGGAGGAGTAGCAGGCGGCGCCGGGTGCGGAGTCGGTGATGATCGAGTTGAGCGAGGCCGTGCGGACCAGTGCGGTGTTCGACATCGCATCCATCTCGAGCGGCGCGAGCGCCTTGCCGTTGACCACGCCGCGATAGGCGATCCGCGCCGCCGAGCGGTGCGCGATGCCCATGCCGTCGCCGATCATGATGACGACGTTCTTGGCGCGGCGGCCCTGCTGGGTGACGCCGACGACCTCGAACTCGCCGCTCGCCTCGACGGTCTGGCCATCGCTCTGCGTGGCCACGACCTTGAACGAGTGCGCGCCGGTCCTGGTGTTGCTGTAGGCGCGGAGGGTCGGGCACACGGTGTTCGGCCGCAGGCCGCCGACAGTGGCGGGGATCAGCGTCACGGGGCCTTTCACGAGCTTGCCGTCGACGAAGAACTGCGCGGCGGTGATCGTCGTGCCGTTGTCGGGCTGCACGGTGGCCTGCAGATCGAAGCGCTGGCCGGTGAGGAAACGGGCGACGTAGGGCGCGCCGGAGACTCCGGTGTTGAACAGGAGACTCGGCGGTGTGAGGCGCGAGACCGTGGGGGCGGCCTGTAACGCGCCGGCGGCGACACCCAACAGGGTGGCCGCGCAAAGCAGCTGGAGGGACTTGGTCGTCATGGGTGGTGTGCTTGCGGGTTGGTGGACGGGGGAATCAGTTGGACGCGGACGCGCTCGACGCGGGCTCCGGATCGAGGCACATCCGCACCAGCGACACGCGGCCGTCGGTCTCCTCGCGGCGCCCGAACTCGAGCGTGCCGGTGAGCAGCAGCGGGCCGGGCGTGTAGGGCACGGCGAGATCGGCGAAGCGCGGCACCTCGACGAAGACCACGTTCGGCGGAAAGTCGTCGGCCAGGCCGTACTCGTACTCGTTCGTGGCGAAGGCGTAGGGCGCGAGGATCGCGATGCCCGGCGACGGCCGGGTCTGGCGCACCATGAACCCGAGCATCCGCACCCGTCGGCCGGCGAGCGCATGCAACTTCTCGGTCGGCTCGAGCCCGCGCGGGCCGGCCGGGTTCCGAAAGAACTCGTCGAACCGCAGATCGGTCACCCCGGCGGGTGCTGGCGGCAGCCGATCAAAGGCGGCGAATTCGGCGGCGAGCGCGTCGGCCTGCCAGCCGAGGCTACGGGCCGCGGCGTCGGACACATCCACGGCGAGAACGCCGCCGATCGTAAAAGTCAGGAAACCAAGGATTCGCATGGGAAAGGGCGGTTCAGCGGGGCAGCTCGGCGAGCGCGGTCTCCTCGAGGTTGTAGAACTGCACCACCGCGCCGCCGCTCACCACCGGGGCGACCCGGAGCCGGCCGACGCAGGCCACCGGCGCGTCCATCCGCACCGGGATCCCCGGCGCGGCGGTCTCGACCACGAGGTACTCGTTGGCCGCGGGCATCTGGCCAAAGCAGCACGCGTTCTGGTTGCGCATAAGGAGAAACTGGCGCGAACGCCCCTGCTCCATCGCGAGCGGGAGCATGTATCCAGCGATGCGGATGGTGGCGCCGTTGGCCGCGCGCACTGCGTCACTCAACCGCTCACCCTGCGCCACCGCCGCCGCATCCTCGACGAGCGGGCAGGCCGCAAGCTCAGCGAAGGTGATCCGGCGCGCCTCGGGCGCGCCGAACACCGAGGCGCAGAGCAGTATCGCCGCGCCGCCGCAGATGCGGGCCAACGCGCTCCGCCCCGCAGGACACGGAAGCCCCGCAGGACGATCGAAGGCGGACGCGGCATGGGTTTGCACCCAGCCACCCTACGGGCACCGAGTGTCGGCCCCGTGTCGCGCGTGTTACGGTGCGGTGAAACGATCCGCACCGCGTGGCCGGCCGCTACTTGCCCACCGTGAGCGCCGCCACGAGCACCGCGGCGGCGGCGCTCACGTTGAGTGACTCCATTTTCCCGGCACCGGGGATGCGCACGAGGCGGTCGCAGGCCTTCGCCACCGCCGGATCGAGGCCGGCCTCCTCGTTGCCGAGGATGAGCGCGATCGGGCATTGCGCGGCCGAGTCGGCGCGCTTGCGCATCGTCTTCGGGAGAAACTCCGAGCGTCCCAGCGAGGCGAGATTCGGTCCCCGCACATCTGTGCCGACGACGGCGAAACCAGCGGTGCGCAGCTCCGCACAGAGCTTCGCGAAGTCCGCGGCGACCCAGATCCGCACATGCTCCATGCCGCCCTCGGCCACGCGATAGGTCGACTCGCCCGGCCGCGCCGCAGTCTCGCCGGCGGCGACCACCAGATTTTCGACACCGAAGAAAGCTAGCGTGCGCACGATCGCACCGAGGTTGTGGGCGTTGCCGATGCGGTCGAGCAGCACCACGGGTTTCCCCGCCTTCGCCCACGCGGCGAGATCGCCGGCCCCGGGAGCCCGCAACGGCTCCTGCTCGATGATCGCGACGATGCCGCCGTGATGGACCGTGCCGGCGATCTTCTCGAGCTCGGCGGGCTCCACTTGGCGGTAGACCTTGCGCTCACGCGCCATGTAGCCGCTCATGCCGCCCACTCGGCGGCCCATCGCCTGGTCGAAAAACAGCCGCTTGATCGCACCGGGGCGGGCCTGGAACAACGCCCGCACCGCCGCGAGACCGCAGATCGGGATGTCGCGATTCCGCTCGGATGCGGGCAACCGCGGCGCCGGTTCGCCATACTCCTCGCGACCGCGGGCCGGAACAACGCGATGGGTCTCGCGCGCGCCCTCGGTTTGCGAGGGGCGGGCGGCGGGAGTGGACTGGGCGGTACTGCGGGTGAATGAGCGCACGCCGCACAAGAGCCCGGCCGCTCCCGACCCGCAACACCGAAGCCATCTGCCGCAAGCAGGCTCGCCATCGGGTCGCCGCCGGGCACGATCGCCCCCGTGCCCGGATCCCTCCGCTTCACTTTCTGGATCGCCACGCTCGCCACGACCGTGAACGCCCTCGCCTATGCGCTCACCTTCTTCGGGCGCACCTCCTACTGGCTGCTGTTCTCGCTGCCGCTTCTCTTCCTCGTCTGGCCGGGGATCGTCGCCCAATGGCGCCGCGTGCCGCGCCGCAACCTGCGCTCGGAGATCTTCGGCAACATCCCGCGCTGGATGAAGATCTCCGTCATCGGCCTGCTGGTCTTCGCCTTCGCAAACTTCTTCGTCTGCCGCTCGCTCAACGACGGGGCGCAGCCCCAGATCCTCGCCGGCGGCGAGACCGCCCTCGTGGCCCGGGGCGGCGCGATCGTGCGAACCCTCGAGGCCGCCGAGTTTCGCCGCGCTCGCGCCGTGCAGTTCCGCATGATGAGCGGCTTCTTCGTCGCCTGCTTCGGCGTCGCCGCGCTGCTGGCCGAGGCCTGCTGGATCAAGAACGGGCCGGCGATGGCCGACCGTGGCGTGTGAGCCGACTTCCCGGCCGCTCCCCATCGGTGTGGAGCTGCTCGCGAGAGCAGCTTGTCCGACGCCGCCCGCTCCGCATTCCCCGATTACCCGTCGTGTCAACCGCACCGGCGCGGGCAATCAGTCCCGCAGCGACCCGACGAGGGTGAACTCCTCGCGGTCGTGGAACAGATGGCGCACGTGGGCCGTCGCGCAGTCGCGCAACGGGCTCTCGCTCGAGCGCCGCACCTGGTCGAGCAGCGCGAGCGCATCGGCGTGGCCGAACTTCAGGTTCACCACGAAATGCCGGCACCAGCGGTGGCGGGTCCACTGCGTCACCAGGTCAAGGACACGCTTGGGATCCTCGACCATGTCGCAGAACAGCCAGTCCTGGCGTTGGCCGGCGGCCGGCCGGAAGCGGAACGCATCCTCCTGCCGGTGCTCGATGAGCGGATGCCCGAGCGCCCCGCCCTTCAGCGGGCCGTTGTCGATCGCCACCACCCGCGCGCCGCGCTTGGCCGCGCTGTAGCTCCAGCCGCCCGGCGCCGCGCCGAGGTCGGCGACCGTCTCGCCCGGGGCCGGCTCGCGGCCGAGCACCACGAAAGCCTCCTCGGTTTTCAGATACGAACGCGACGGCGCCGCCGAATCGTCGGCCATGCGCCGCTGCCCGCCCAGCCAGGCCGAGCGCGCGGCGTACAGCCGGCCGAAGTCCGTGGCGAAGACGAACAGCCCCCGCGCCGGACCGGTGCCGCGCGGCAAATCCGCCACGGCGAGTTTGGCGACGCGCGACAGCCGCTTCTTCAGCAGCCCCGCGAACTCGGCCTCGACCGAGCCCAACCGCTTGCCCAGGCCGGGAATCTCGATCGGCGCCTGCCACACGCTGGGCCAGGCCCCGTCGATCTTCTCCCCGCGCAGCGTACCCATGAACCAATCGCACAGCCGGCCGGCCAGGGCGTTCACGCTGTCTCCGGAAATCTCCACGGGCTCCACCAGCACCCGGTGGGCGAAACACAGCTCCGGCACCGCACCGGCCGCCGCGGCGCCCAGCCGGATCCAGCCCGCGCCGCTCGCGTCGACAGCCCCCAGCTGCGCCGCCGTCACCTCGGCGCCGAGCAACGATTCGAAACCGGACTGGCAGGTCAGGAGCATCGCGG
>JAEXPL010000109.1 GCA_023446865.1 Verrucomicrobiota bacterium
GCGGGAGCCGCTGCGGACGGCGTTCGTCTTCGAATGACTGGAGTTCCGCCGCAGACCGAGTCCTCGACCCGCTTGAGGGCAAGCGGGTCCACCCGCAAGCGTCAGGCTATCAAGCAACGCTCAATAGTTGGGCTTCGTCGCGAACAGCTCGCGCATCTTCTCCACGAAGACGGTGGGCGGGCGGACCGGTTCGCCCTGACGGTTGATGAAGGCGTGGAGCGTATGGCCGGTGACGAGCTTCTGGCCGCGGGCGAGCACTTCGTAGTCGATGCGGAGCCGCACGCCGCCGGGTTCCGCCATGCGCGAGACGATGGTGACGACATCGTCGTAGAGCGCGGGCCGGTGGTAACGGGCCTGCACCTCGATGACCGGGAGCCGGTAGCCCGCGTCCTCGAGCGAACGGTAGGGGATGCCGTGCGCGCGGAGCAGTTCGGTGCGGCCGACCTCGAACCAGGCGAGGTAATGGGCGTGGTAGACGATGCCCATCATGTCGGTCTCGGCATAGCGGACACGGAGTTCGGTGCGGCCCTCGATCATGCCGGAAGTGGGGCAGAAAAACCCCGCGGGGCCAAGCCCGGCCCGCCGGTCGGCGAGCGCGTCAGCTCGGGGCGGCGTGGCCGTTGAGCAGGACGTCGGCCGAGCGTTCCCAGCAGTTGCGGTGGGCCCAGTCGCGGCCGTTGGTGCCGAGCTCGTGGCGCAGGCCGGGATCGGTCACGAGCTTCTGAAAGGCGGCGGTGAGGGCGGGCAGGTTGACCGGTGGCACCAGCAGACCGGTGACTCCGTCGACCACGGCCTCGGGGACGCCACCGACGGCGTGGGCGACAACGGGCAGCCCGTGGGCCGAGGCCTCGAGATAGACGAGGCCGAAGCCTTCGACGCTCGTCTCGTGGTTGATGCTCGTCATCGCGAAGATGTCGGCCTGGTCGTAGATGTCGTCGAGTTGCTCGTCGCCCACATCGCCGAAGAACCGGGCGGTGACGCCGCTGTTCTCCGCGGTGTCGCGTAGGAGCATCTCGTAGCCCTCGCGGCGGCCGGTGCCGACCATCCAGTATTCGATGCGTTGGCGCAGGTGGGGCGGGAGGGCCTTGAGCGCCTCGATGATGAACATCTGGCCCTTGCGCGGGTGCAGTCGGCCGACGGTGAGGATGACGACCTTGTCGGCGCAGGCGGTGCGGTGCGAGACGGTCTCGGCGAAATCGGAGCGCAGAGCTCCCGGAGTGATGATCGTCTTGCCGACCGCCTCGGGAAAATTCGTGCAGAGAAGCCGATGGGTGTAGTTGGTGAGAGTGCTGATGCGATCGGCACGCCGGATGAGAGCGCGGGCGAGGCAGCGGCGGGGGCCGGCACTGGCGAACTTCAGGATCTCGGAACCGTGGAAGGTGAGCAGCAGCCGGCGCGGGCGGAGCGCCTTGAAAAACTGGAGCGTCATCATCGCCAACATCGGGCCGGGCTCGGGCAGGTAGACCGTGGCGTTGCGCAAGGTGCGGCGGTGGGCGACGAACTGGCGGGCGAGCCGCAGCTGGCAGCCGAGGTCGTGGGTGCCTTTGAGGGGCAGTCGGCGGATCGGGAACGGCCACGTCTTCTCCGGCTCGCCGGCGGATTGGGGGGCCCAGACCTCGGTCTTGTAGCCCAAACCGGCGGTCGCCTTCGCGATTTCCTCGGTGAACGTCGCGATGCCACCCCTCCGAGGATGGAATTCGTGCGTGATGATGTAGACCGGCGGCTTGGAGGCGACTGAAACCATTGATTGGCTACGACCTGCGTTTCTCCTCATCGTTCCCGGGTTGGCCGGATGCGAAGGTGCTGTGTTTAGCTACTTCGCCGGTTGTGGCAAAGCGAAACACAGACCCACGTTCGAACGGCGCGCGGCCGGGGTGGCTCACTTCTCAGCGTGCGCCCGCGGGCGAAAACGGCACCAGAGGATGGCGCTGCAGCCGAGCAAGAGCAGGAAGAGCGAGTAGAACGCGCCGCGGCTCAGGCCTTCGATGATCGGGTTGATGCCGCGGTCCGGTTCGCGGAATTGTTCGCAGACGATCCGGCCGACGGCGTAGAGCACGAGGAATTCGCCGGCGAGCTGCCCCGGGCGCTCCTGGGCGGTCTTGCCGCGCCAGAACCGAAGCTGGAGGTAGATGAGCGGGATCAAGCCCTCGGCGGTCGCCTCGTAGAGTTGCGAGGGGTGGCGCGGCAACATGAGGTGTTCGGGCGTGCCCGGCATCTCGGCTTGCGGGAAGATGATGGCCCACGGGACGCTGGACACGTTGCCCCAGAGTTCGCCGTTCATGAAGTTGGCCAGACGGCCGAGGAGCAGGCCGGGCGGGGTGATCGTGGCCACGAGGTCGGCGAGCGTCCACGCACTGGTCTTGGTGGCGCGGGCGAACCAGAGGAACGCGAGCAGCACGCCGACGAAGCCGCCGTGGCTGGCCATGCCGCCGTCCCAGACCCGGAAGAACGACAGGGGGTGCGCGAAGAGTTCGCCGGGCGCGTAGAGCAGGAAGTAGCCGAGGCGGCCTCCGAGGAGCACGCCGACGACGAGAGCGAAGAGCAGATCGCCGTTCTGCTGGGCAGTGAGCGGGGACCGGCCGGCGCGCGAGTAGCGCCCAAGCAGCCAAAGGCCGATGACGAACCCGAGCACGTAGGCCAGTCCGTAGTAGCGGATCCCGATCCCCGGGGAGAACTCCCAGAGAAACGGGCTCAGGTCATGGACCCAGTGGTGAGCGGCGAGAGTGCCAGGTTGCATCGTGAATGGCGCCCGATCGTCGGCGGGAGCGTGCCGGCTGGCAAGAGTGCCGGCGTGCGCCGGCGACAAAAAAGCCGGCCCCGTGGAGGGCCGGCGAAAGGGAGGGTCTGGCAGCTCAGAGCTTCACGGCGATCTTGGCGCGGAGCGAGGCCTTGTCGACGAGGCCGACGAACGTCTCCACCGGCTGGCCACCCTTGAAGAGGATCATGGTCGGGATGGCGCGGATGCCGAACTGCGCGGCGATCTCGCCGGCTTCGTCGACATTGACCTTGGTGATGGTCAGCTTGCCGGCGAGGTCCTTCGAGAGTTCGTCGAGGATCGGGGCGATGGCCTTGCACGGGCCACACCACGGGGCCCAGAAATCGACGAGGACGGGCAACGTGGCCTTGGTGATGGTTTCCTGGAAATTCGCGGCGGTGAGATGAGCGATGTTCTCGGCCATGGTAGGTCGTGGTTGGACTTGGTTTTTAACGGAAGATCGGGCGGCAGGCTGCTTTGGCCCCGATGCGGAGTCAAGGGGCGTGGTGGGGCGGATGATCGGGTGGAAGCGGCTCGTTCTTGCCGGCAGAGGCGGTCATTCGGCCCGCAGCGCCTCGCTGGGGTCGACGCGGGTGGCGCGGCGGGCGGGCAACCAGGCGGCGGTGACGGCGACGGCGGTGAGCAGCAACGGGATCGCCGTGAAGGTGAGCGGGTCGAACGGGCTGACGCCGTAGAGCAGGCTCGCCAGCAGATGCGAGGCGGAGGCGGCGAGCACGAGGCCGGCGACGATGCCGAGCGCGGCGAGGGCGAGCCCCTGGCGCAGGACCAGCCGCAGGACATCGCGGCCGGTGGCGCCGAGCGCCATGCGCACGCCGAACTCCGCGCGGCGTTGGTTCACCGAATAGGCCATCACGGCGTAGACGCCCATCGCGGCGAGCAGCAAGGCCACGGCGCCGAGCACGCCCAGCAGGCGCATCGCGAAGGCCGGCGCGAGGTAGGCGCCCTGCATGTATTCGGTCATCGGCATCGCGGCCCAGACTTCGAGCGCGGGATCGATCCGGTGGAGCTCGGCGCGCAGTGTCGGCAGCAACGCCAGCGGGTCGCCCACGGTGCGGATGCCGAGGCCGAGGTTGAGATCCCACACGCCCTGCCGGTACGGCAGGTAGAAGAACTCCTGCGGCGCCTCGTTGATGGAGTACTGCTTCATCGTCTTGACGACGCCGATGATGGTACGGTCGCGACCGCCGGCGCGGAACCGACGCCCGAGCGGATCCATCCCGGGCCAGAAATGGCGGACCATCGCCTCGTTGACGATCGCCACGGGGCGCGCCCGCTCGTCGTCGAGATCGTTGAAGTCCCGGCCGGCGAGCAGCGGCGTGCGCAGCGTGGAGAAGTAGCGTGGCGCGACGATCGCGTACGGAACCGAGGTGTTGTCGTTGGGCTGGGTCGCGTAGCCCTCCGGGCGCACGGTGAACTGCGGGCCGCGCTCCAGGCCGAGCGGGAAGGTGCTGCCGAGCGTGGCGGAGACGACGCCGGGCAGCTCCGTCACCTGTTGCTGGAGGCGCGCATAGAGGACCTTGCCGGTCTCCTCGGTGTAGCCGTGCATGCCGATGCGCAGGCCGGCGAGGAGGATGTTGGCGGGGTCGAGCCCGACATCGGCCCGGCGCGCCTTCTGCATGCTGCGGATGCAGAGCCCGGCGCCGACGAGCAACGTGAGCGCCAACGCGATCTCGGCGACGACGAGCAGCCGGCGCAGCGTGTGGTGGCCGGCGGCGCCGGCACTGCGGCCGCCTTCCTTGAGCGTCGTGTTAAGATCGGCGCGCGCGGATTGCCACGCGGGGGCGAGACCGAAGACGAGACCGGTGGCCAGCGCGGTGGCGATGGCGAAGACGAGCGTGGCCGCGTCGAGCTGCACGGCGATGCCGATGGGCAAGGGGCTCGCGGGGGTGAGGTGGGTCATCAGCTCGATGAGCCACGAGGCGAGGATCACGCCGCCGACCGCGCCGGTGAGGGCGAGCCAGAAGCTTTCCGCGAGGAGGAGGCGGACGAGCTGGCCGCGGCTGGCGCCGACGGCGAGCCGGATGCCGATCTCGCGTTGGCGGGCGCTGGCCCGGGCGAGCAGGAGGTTGGCGATGTTGGCGGCGCAGATCAGCAGCACGCCGAAGCACACGACGAGCAGGATACGCAGGGCGGGGAGCAGCACCGGTTGCGCGCCGTAGGGGGCGGTGGCGAAGGTGAGGAGCCGTAAGCGGATGTCGCGGTTCGTGTCGGGATGGGCGGTGGCGAGCCGTTCGGCGAAAACATCGAGCGCGGTCTGCGCCATGGCGTCGGACACGCCCGGGGCAAGGCGCAGCTGGGTGTGCAGCCAGCGGTCCGAGCGCACCTCGAGCGAGCCGAAGTTGGCGATCTCGTGGTGCATGCTCACCGGTGCCCAGAAATCGCACACCAGGCCGCTCATCGTGCCCTGGAACGCCGCCGGTGCGATGCCCACGACGGTGAATGCGTGGCGGTTGATCTCCACCGTGCGGCCGACGATGCCCGGGTCGCCGGCGAACCGCCGCCGCCAGTAGCGCTCGCCGAGCACGACGACGTTGTCGCCGCCGGGACGCTGGTCCTCGTCGGGGCGGAAGGTCCGGCCGTGGAGCGCGCGCACGCCGAGCACGTCGAAGAAGTTGGCGGTGACGATCTGGCCGTAGAGCCACGAGGGCTGGCCGTCGAGGGAAAGGCAGGCGGGCGTCATCTGCGAACCGATGATGCCGGCGAAGACTTCCTTGAGTTCGCGCGCGTCGCGCAGGTCGGGCAGCGAGACGGTGTGCCAGCGGGTCGAGCCGTGTTCGGTGGTGAGGACGCGCAGGTCTGCCTGGCGGATGGCCCCGGGCACCGGGTTGTTCATTATGTTCTCCCGCCAGCAGAAGATGGTCGTCGTGGCGCCGATGCCGAGGGCAAGGGTGAGCGCCACGACGGAGGTGAAGCCCGGCGCCTTCAGGAGCGTGCGAAAGGCGATGCGGAGATCGTGGAGCATGGGAGGCAGGCTTGGGGACCTACTCGGCGCGGAGCACGAGAACCGGATCGACGCGGGTGGCGCGGCGGGCGGGGAACCAGCAGGCCGCGGCCGCGACGGCGACCAGCAGGGCGGTGCCGCCGAGGAGCGTGAGCGGGTCGAAGGCGCTCATGCCATAAAGCACGCGCGACAGCATGAAACCGAGCACGACCGAGAACACGAGGCCGGTGAGGATGCCCGTGCGTGTGAGCCGCAGCCCCTCGCGCAACACCTCGCGCAGGACCGTGCCGGGGTTGGCGCCGAGCGCCATGCGGATGCCGATTTCGCGGGTGCGTTGGCTGACGCCGAAGGCGACGACGGAGTAGAGTCCGAGCACGGCGAGCCCGAGCCCGATCACGCCCTGGATGGACGCGAGCAGGGCGCCCATGCGCAGCGGCATGAAGGCGAAGAGGCTGTTGGCCATCATCTCCTCCATCGTGCGGACGTTGTACACGGGCAGATGGGGGTCGAGCGCGGCGAGGGTGTCGCGCACGGTGCCGGCGAGCGCGGCGGGGTCGCCGGAGGTGCGGACGAGGAGGTTGACGGCGCCCTCGACGCCCTGGTCGATCGGCGTGTAGTAGAACGGCCGGGGCGCCTCGGAGAGCATCATGTACTTGGAGGTGGCGACGACGCCGACCACCTCGATCCACGGACCGTCGACCCACGGGCGGAAACGCCGGCCCACGGCGTCCTGGCCAGGCCAGCACTTCTCGGCGAAGGCGGCGTTGACGACGGCGACGGCCGGGCTGGTGGCGGAATCGGTGGGGGCGAGCGCGCGGCCGGCGAGGGGCTTGAGGCCGAGCATCTTCTCGTAACCGGGGGCGACCGTGGCGTAGCCGACGTTGGTCGAGCCGTAGCGCAACGACGGCGGCGGGTTCTCGGGCAGGACGTCGTGCATGCCCATCGAGTAGTCGAAGGGCGTGCTGCTGGTGAGCGAGGCGTCGTTCACGCCGGGCAGGGCGCGAACCTTCTCCAGAAGGTCGCGGCAGAAGAGGCGCGTGCGTTCGGCGTCGTAGCCCTGCAGCGAAAGGTCGAAGGACGCGAGCAGGAGGTGGTCGGAACGGAAGCCGGTGTCCACGGAACGGGCACGCTGGAGGCTGCGGCCGAACAGGCCGGCGAAGACGAGCACGACCAGGGAGAACATGACCTGGTTGACGACGAACATGTCGCGCAGGCGGTGGCGGCCGGGGGCGGTGCCGGCGCCCGGGCCTTCCTTGAGCTGCGAGGTGAGGTCGATCCGCGAGGCGCGCAGCGCGGGGAGCAGTCCGCTGCCGAGGCCGGCGACGAGCGAGAGCACGGCGGTGAAGACGTATTGCGGCCAGAGCGGGCCCGGGTCCGCGTTGACGGGGAGATCGCCCTGTTGAATCAGCGAGTTGAGCATCGGACCGGACCAGGTGGCGAGCAGCCAGCCGGCGACGCCGGCGATGGCGGCGAGCAGCAGACTCTCGGCGAGCAGTTGCCGGATCAGGTGGGAGCGGCTGGCGCCGAGCGCGGAGCGCACCGTGAACTCCTTCTGGCGCGCGGCGGCGCGGGCGAGCATGAGGTTGGCCACGTTGGCGCAGGCGATGCAGAGCACGAGGCCGACCTGGCCGAGGAAGAACAACGCCAGCAACGGCAGGTAGTCGGCGACCATCGGATCCGGCCGGGCGCGGTGCTCGGGCAATACGACCGAGGTGATGCCCTGATGGGTGTTGGCGTGGTCGCGCACGAGTTGCTGCGTGATGACGCCGGCCTCGGCGCGGAGGGAGTCGAGCGTGACGCCGGCGCGCAGTTTGCCGAGCACGCGCCACATCGGGGCGCTGCGCCACTCGAGCATGCCGGCGCCGTTGGCCCGGAGGGAATCGAGGGCACCGGTCGGCACGAAGCCGTGCACGGCCATGAAGGGCGAGAGACCGGTGAAGCGGTCGGGCGCGACGCCGACGACGGTGAACGGCCGGTTGTTGAGGCGCACCGTGCGGCCGACGACCGCCGGGTCGGAGCCGAAGCGCTCCTTCCAGCAACGGGCGGAGAGCACGATCACCGGCGCGGCGCCGGCGGTCTCGCCGTCGCTCGGCACGAGCATGCGGCCCTGTTGCGCGGTGACGGAGAGCGCGGAGAAGGCGTTGGGCGTGACGACCTCGACCCAGGCGCGCTCGGCGGGCCGATCGTTGGCGATGCCGAGGTGGGCCGGCATCGGCTGGTAGGCGACGAGCGACTCCACGCTCTTGAGACGCTCGCGGTAGTCCTTGAAATCGGGGAAGGAGATGGCGTGCGGGGTCGGCCAGGCTTCGCTGCGCTGGAGGACGAGGACGAGGCGCTCGGCCTCCGGCACCGGCATGCGCTGGAGGAAGAACACGCTCACCATGCCAAAGATGTTCGTGTTGACGGCGATGCCGAAGGCCAGGGTGAGCACGACAACAACCGTGTAGCCGGGCGATTTGGCGAGCTGGCGGAGGGCGGTGCGAAGATCGTGGAGCATGGGGATAGGGCGGTGGCGCACCGGGGAGAACGCAAGGGGCATGCCAGCGGCCGCGGGTGCACCTTAGGCGGTGGGAAACAATGGCTTAGGCGACACGACCGCTGCGGCGGGCGACCAACGTGCGGCAGCGGTGGGAAAGCAGGGTCCCAAAAACGGGACGCGCCTCCGGGTCGGAAAAACCGCGCCCATGACATCCGGTTGACAATGTTTTACGCAGCCATGACGCATTGCGGGCCGCGTTCGTGTACACTGGCCCCATGCGTATCGCTTTTTCCCTCCTGCTCGCCCCGGTTCTGCTGGCTGCGTCTCTCCAGGCGCAGTCGGGGGCCTTGTCGCTGGACGCGGCCTGCGATCGCGCCATCTACCGCGCCGATGTGGCCAACGCCGTCTACGTCGAGGCGAAGATCCTCGCACCGGCCGCGGCTGGCGAAGCGGCGACCGCCGCGCGCAACATCGCCTTCGTGCTCGATCGCTCGGGTTCCATGGCGGGCGAGCGCATCCAGGGTCTGCGGCAGGCGGTGGCGGCGGCCTGCGCCAGCCTCGACGATCGCGACATCGTGTCGGTCGTCGCCTTCGGTTCGGAGGTCGAAACGATCATCGCGGCCCAGCGCCGGGACCAGATCGCCGATCTCGACGCGGCGCTGGCGCGGATCGAGCCCTCCGGCGGGGCCGCGCTCTACGACGCGCTCAATCAGGGCGCGGCACAGCTCCGTCGCTTCGCCGCGGGCTCCGCCTTGAACCATCTCGTGCTCGTAACCGACGGTCCGGCGACGAAGGGGCCGCGCCAGCGCGACGATTTCACCCGGCTGGCCGAACTGTTCGCCCGCGAGAACATCACGCTCTCGACCATCGGCCTCGGCGACGAGTTCGAGGAGGACCTGCTCGCCGCCGTGGCGCGCGCGGGCGGCGGCCATTTTCGCTACGCCGCCCAACCGGCGCGCCTGACCGAGGCGCTCCAGGCCGAGCTTGGGCCGCTGCGCAAACCGGTGGCGCAGGAGGTGGTGCTGAGCATCGAGTTCGGCTCCGATGCCAGCGAGGTCCAGCCCACCGGTTGGCAGCCGGCGGTCGTCGAGGCGAAGACCGCGACCTACCGTTTCCCGCAGGTGTTCGCCGGGCAGGATCTCAGCGTGCTGGCGGGTGCGACCTACGGCCCGCAGCGCAGCGAAGCGACCGTTGCGACCGTGCGGCTCCGGTGGAGGGACGCCGCTTCCGGCGAGGCGCGCGAAGCGACGCGCAAACTCGCCGTCTATTTCGAGAGCAACGCCTGGGTCGTCCGCAAATCCGTGAACCGCGGCGTGATGCAGGCGGCCGTCGGCGCGGTGATCAGCGAGGGCATGCAGCGCGCGATCGGGCAGCTCGACAAGGGCGACTTCCGCCGCGCCCTGCGCGAGCTGCGCCGGGCCCGCGACGAGGCGCGCGCGATGAACGAGGACCTCGAGGACGAGACGATCGCCGCGCGGATCCAGGTGCTGGAGGCGTACCTCGCGGAGGTGCAGGCGCGCGGGTTGAACCAGCTCGACCGCAAGGTCCTCCGTTCCGGGCTCTTCAACCAGTTCGACACGCCCACCGAGGAGGAGCCCGCGAAATAGCGCCCGGCCATGATCCGCCCCTCGCTCCGCCGCCTGCCGCTTTTCTGGGTGCTGTTCGCGATCGCCGCGTGCGCCGCCAGCATCGTCTTCTACCGGCTCTACGCCACGGCCCGCGACGAGATCGCCGCGCAGTCGGCGGCGGCGATTGCGCAGGAGAAGGCGCGCGCGATCGACCTCGTGTCCCGCTACGCGGAGGAGGTCCGGCGGACCACCATCGCCGAGCTGGCGGCGATCCACGTCGATGGGTTGGAACGCGCGCTGCAACGCTGGGACGAGGCCAACGCCCTCGTCGTGGGCACGTTCGTCTGGGACCCGCAGCGGGGCGCGGCCCCGCCCGCGGCCCCGGCCGGGGCGTTGTCGGCGGCGGAGCTGCAGACCCAGGTGCAACGCCTGCGGGAATGGCGCGCCGCGCATCCCGACGACAAGGCCGTGCCGTCGCTCGCTGTCGGTCATTTTCGCGCCGCAGCGTATCCGCTGCTCGGAAACCCGCAGTTCGCCGAAGCCGCGCTCGGCTACCAGGGCGAGAACCTCGAGCTGCTCGCCCAGGCCGGCCGAGCGGTCGATCCGTGGGCCAGTTGGGCGGGCAGCCTCGCCGATCCGTCGGCGCCCTGGACGTTCTGGTACCAGCCGGGCCCCGAGGCGCCGGTCCGCGTGTGTTTTGTCGATGTCCTGCCGCTCGTGAAACGCCTGCGCGCGGATCTCGCCGCCGGTGGCAAGGCGCGCGTCGCGCTGGAGGTCCGCCCCAGCAACGGACCGGACGAGGGTGCGGTCGGCGCGGGCCTGCCGGCCTACCGGCTGGTCGTGGCCGCGGGTGAGACGCTGCGTCTGAAGGCCGGCGACACGCGACTCGCCGGCGTGCTCGGCGCGCTGCTGCTCGGGCTGTTCCTCGGCGCCGGCGTGCTGCTCACGCTCAACACCCGGCGTTCGGCGCGCGAGGCGGAGCGCCGCATCACCTTCGTTGCGCAGGTCTCGCACGAGCTGCGCACGCCGCTCACCTCGATCCGCATGTTCGCCGACCTGCTCGGCGCGCCGGGCGTGGACGACGCCAAACGCGAGCGGTTCGCCGGTCGCATCGGCGAGGAGAGTCGCCGGCTCGCGGGCTTGATCGAGCGCCTGCTCGCCTTCAACGCGCTGGAGAAGGGCGTGAAACAGGTGGAATGCCGACCGATTGATGTCGGCGCAGTGGCGACGGAGGTCGCCGAGGAGCTGCGCGGCTCGCTCGCCGCCGTCGGTCTTGTCATCGACCTTCAGTTACCGCCGGCCGTGCCGCCGGCCCACGCCGACCGCTCGGCGGTGAAACAGGCGCTGATCAACCTGCTCGACAATGCCGCGAAGTACGCGCCCAACACCGGCGCGGTGCAGGTGCGGCTCGCCGCCGAGGGCGGCCGGCTCCGGCTGACCGTTGCAGACCGCGGGCCGGGCGTGCCGGCGGCGATCCGGGCGCGCGTGTTCGAGCCGTTCGTGCAGGGCGGGCGCACGCTCACCGACAAATCGCCGGGTCTTGGTCTCGGGCTGGGCATTGCGCGCGGCTTGCTGCGGCAGGCGGGCGGCGATCTCGTGTTGCTCGACTCCGCCACCGGCGCCGTTTTCGAAATCCGATTGCCGATCGCCACCGCCAACCCCGTCGCCCCAACATGACCACCCATCAGCGCAAAGTACTCATTGTCGAAGACGACCCCGCGATCCGCGAGGCGTTGCAGGAGGCGCTCGCCGCCGACGGGCACGCCGTGGTCGTCGCGCCCGACGGCGGGCAGGCGGTGCGGCTGTTCACGCCCGGCGGCTTCGATCTCGTGCTGCTCGACCTCATGCTGCCGGTGCTGAACGGCTACGACGTGTGCCGCAAGATCCGCGAGCAGGACCGTCGCGTGCCCGTGATCATGCTCACCGCCAAAGGCGAGGAAATCGACAAGGTGCTGGGGCTCGAGCTCGGCGCCGACGACTACGTGACGAAGCCCTTCGGTCTGCGCGAGATTCTCGCCCGGGTGCACGCGGCGTTCCGCCGGCTCGACCAGATGGCGGTGCCCGCACCCACGGCGGTGCCCGACACGTTCTACATCGGGGAGACGCTGGTCGACCGGAAGCGGTTCACCGCGGCCAAGGGCAAAACCAGCCACGAACTCACCGCGCGCGAGCTGAAGCTGCTCGAGGTTTTCCACGAGAAGAAGGGCGAGGTGCTCTCGCGCGATCAGCTCCTCAACGCCGTGTGGGGCATCGACTATCTGGGCACGACGCGCACCCTCGACCAGCACATCGCGCAGGTCCGCAAGAAGGTCGCGGACGAAAACGCGAAGCTCATCAAGACCGTGCACGGCGTCGGGTACCAGTATGTCGGTTAGGCGGTGAGCGGTGGGCCGGTGACTGTGACCGATAACCGGAGGGCGGTGAACGGCGTCCGGTGGGTGCGCCGCCGACAGTTTAGGTTCACGACCGTGAGGGTAAACTGTCGGAGTAGGTTGCGGCGCTAGTTGGTGGTGTGGGCGGTGTGGGCGCGAGGCGGTGCCTGACATTTGCCGTGGAAACTTCTGACAAAGGCTTACACGGTACTGACAACTCGGGCGGGCGGATGTGGTAGGCTGGGGAATCCAAATCGCGTCCCATCCGAACATCCTGCCCATGACCACGCAGTTCTTCGCCCGTTCGCTCGCCGGAATCCTGTTTCTCTGCGCGCTTGCGCCGGCGCTTCTGCGCGGCGGCGATGCAGCGAAGCCGGCGAATTCTGGAGACGCCGCACAGGATCCTGTGCCGGCTGGAGCAGAGGGCGGAGATCCCTCCGCATCCACGCCAGCAGAAACCGGTTACCCAGCGAGCACCACGATTTCCTGCGGGGGTTGCGGGCGTGTCGACCTACGGGACATGGAGGCATGCATCTCGTTGGTCACCGAGAAACTTCTTAAGGAGGTCGCCGGTACAGATGTAAGCAACCTTCTGTGCTACACCAATGAGGCGCAGGCCAGTGCTCCCGTCGAGTGGTTGAAGGTCCATCGGCGAAACGAGTTGGTCGGAATGTTCACGAAGGTAGGCGGTACCGTGGAGATCTACAGCTTCGCCGAGAAGCTCTGCATGATCACTGTTCACCCCGCGGACACGGCGGATGAAACGGTCGCTCCCGGCTGGACCGATTCCGCTCGCTGGAAGATCACGAAACGCGGGCTGATCAAGGTCACAGGGAGTATGCTGAAGCGGCCGGCCTATTTCGCTCTTGTACGAATCGGGGAAGCGAGGGCGCTGGTTCGTCTGGAGACGGCGAGAGCTTCCCCGCCAGAGCGGCTGTCCGCGGCCGAGTCGGACCTCGCCCTGTACAAGGAGCAGAGAAACTCGGTTGCCGCTGAAACGCTCGTCCCGGTGAGATCATCCGCTCCGGCCGCGAGGAAGTAGGGCGGCGCTGAAGTCCGCCCTGTCTGGGGAATAGCGTCCTGAAGAAACGCCCTACGCGCGGAAGGGCCGATCGGATCGCCGCTCTGGCGAGCGGCGCCACGGGACTGCGACTCCGTTCCTGACTTCCTGATTTCCACATTCAATCCGGCTCGGTCGCGCGGTGTGGCGCGGCGCGCCTGACATTTGCCGGGGAAACTTCTGACAAAGTCTTACGCGGGTCTGACAACTCGGGCGGGCGGATGCGGTAGGCTGGGGAAGTTCACTACGACTCAACCCCGAACTTCCCGCCGATGAAACACCGCTCTCTTCCATTCCTCGCCGCCGGCCTGCTTTGCGCCGCGCTGGCCTTGCTGGCCTCCCCGACCGCCGCGGCCGAGCCGCAATCCGAATGCGGTCTTTGCTTTGCAGACGTCGCCGACGGCAGCCGGGTCGTGCTCCCTCTCGAGTCGACCGAGGTCGTGCTCGACGTGCAGCCCGGCCTAATGGAGGCGGCGGTGACGCAGACGTTCACCAACCGCACCGACACGGCGCTCGAGGCCACCTACCTCTATCCGCTCCCGCCCGACGCCACGGTGACGGAGTTCGAACTTCGCTTCCGCGACCGAGTCGTGCGCAGTGTGGTACGGGAGAAGCAACAGGCGCGGGTCGAGTACGCGGCGGCGAAAGCGGAGGGGAAGAAGGCGGCGTTGCTCGAGCAACGCGATCCGTCGCTGTTCTCAACGGCCGTGGCGAACTTCCTGCCGGGGGAGACCGTGAAGGTCGTGGTCCGGTTCATCCAACCGGTGGCGCTCACGGCCGCCGGGGCGGAAATCCGGTTTCCGATGACGACGGGCGTGAAGTACTTCCCCGCTGACGCCACACCGGGCAAGCCCGGCAACGCCGCACCGACGCCGCCGAAGGTCGACGCGGCTGCCGTCGCCGTGCATCACTACTACGCCTACGACATCGAGGTACGCGGATTCCCCGCCGGCACGATCACCTCACCGTCGCATGCGGTGAAGGTCGAGGAGTTGCCGGGCGATCGCCGACTGGTGGGATTGGCCGAGGAGATCACGATTCCGGATCGGGATTTTGTGCTGCGGATCGAAGTGGCGGCGACGGAGCAACCGGCCTCGACGGTGGTCACCCAACAAGCGGGCGACGGATGCTACGGAATGCTCACGGTGTTTCCGCCCGAGGTTCGCCGGTCCTCGGTGGGGCAGACGCCGCGCGACATCGTTTTTCTTCTCGATCGCAGCGGCTCGATGGAAGGTTCCCGGCTGGCGAGTGCGAAGCTTGGGGTGCAGGGCTGCCTAGCCATGCTGGAGCTCCAGGATCGCTTCCAAATCATCGCTTTCGATAGCACCCAGACCTCGTATCGGACGGACTGGACAGCGGCCACCGGTGCCGAGATCGAGAAGGCGATCGCCTATGTGGCGAAAACCACTTCCGGCAGTGGCACCGAGATGCAGCCCGCGCTCAGGTTGGCACTGGCAAGCTGCGACAACTCGAGCAAGACCCGGCAGCCGATCGTCATCCTCCTGACCGACGGAGACGTGGGCAACGAAGGCGAGCTCTTCAAATTGCTCGATACGAGAAGCGAGGGAGTGCGGCTTTTCACTTTCGGGATCGGGGCCGTGCCGAATGCCGGGCTGCTACGGAAAATGGCGGAGTTGGGCCATGGGCAGGCGCGGTTCATCGACGACGATGAGTCCGTCGCCCGCGAGTTGACGGACCTGTTCCTGACCTTGGCGGCGCCGGTGCTGACCGACCTTCGACTGACCTTGGTCGATGCGAGCGGCTCGGTGGTGCCGGCGACGATCTTCCCACAGCAGTTGAACGATGTCTTTGTCGGCCGGCCGATTCAGGCCGCGTTTGGAGCTTCGGGGTCGACTCCTTCCGCCGTTGTCCTCGAGGCGCGGGACGGTGGACGGCCCGTGCGGATGGAGCTGCCGCTTCAGGGCGCGCTGGCCCGCGGCGACGGGGTGGCCAAGAACTTTGGCCGGATGCTCTTCGCCGACCTGGAGACGCGGCAGCGACTGCCGGGAGTGACACCGGAGCAATCAACGGAGCTCCAGCGCACGAAGCTCGAGACCGCGTTGAAGTTCCAACTCGTCACCGAGCTTACCAGCCGGGTGGCGATCGACACCGAGGTTGCGCGACGGCCGCAGACGCCGATCGATACGCTGCGCGTGCCGCAATACAACGCCGCGGACCAGGCGAACGCCCCAGCTGCCCCGGCCTCAGAAGAGGAGATCCTCGTCCTCAGCCCATTCGAAGTCTCCGCCACGGAAAACACCGGTTATGCGGCCGCGACGACCCTCGCGGGCAATCGCCTCAACACCGAGCTGCGCGATATCGGAAGTGCGGTGACGGTCGTTACCGCGGAGTTTCTCAAGGACATCGGTGCCACCGACAACCGGACACTCCTGCAGTACACGGCGAGTTCCGAGGTCGGCGGCTCCTTCGGCAACTTCGGCGGCAACGGCGACGGCCCGCTGCTCGACGAGTCGGGCAAGTTCATCAGCCCGAACACCAACACCCGTATTCGGGGTCTGGCCGCGGCCGACAACACCCGCGACTTCTTCATGACCGACATCCCCTGGGATGGCTACGCGGTCGATGGCGTCGACCTCCAGCGTGGGGCCAACTCAATCCTCTTCGGCATGGGCAGCCCGGCGGGGATGATCAATGTGCGTATGAAGATGCCGATGTTCCGCAACGCGAACGAGGTCTCGCTGCGGTACGGCAGCTACGGCTCGAACCGCGTGATGGCCGATTTCAACCGCGTCCTCATAGAGGACCAACTGGCGCTGCGCCTCGCCGCCGTCCGCAACGACGAGAGGTTCAAGCAGGATCCGGCGTTTTCGAAAGACGAGCGTCTCTTCGCCGGCCTCCGCTTCGAGCCGGCGTTCCTCAAGAAGGACGGCCGGCGCACGATTCTGAAGGCGAACATTGAGACCGGGCGCGTCCGTTCCAACACTCCGCGGACGTTGCCCCCGATCGATATGATCACCCCGTGGTTCTACACGGGCACCTACGTCGGCAAGAACCCGAACAGCGGCCAGACGGTCATGTACACCAACCTGAACCGTGGGACCTTCATCCCGCTGGCGCTGGTCGACGACAACACGCCGCGTCGGAACCACGGCCAGCTGCGTCCCAGCTACAACGGCCCCGGGATCGCGGCCGGAGCCGTGGACTACGTCCCGAACGGCATTGCGGGTGGCGCGAACAACCCGGCCTACAATCCGTGGGTGGGCAACTTCGCCAACCAGTTCGGCGGCCCCCTGGTATTCTTCAACGGCGATTCCTCCACGCCTGCTCCCATGCAGACCGTCGAACCCCGCCAGCAGTTCTCAGGCGGCCTGAGCTCCACCGGCGCGGTCGACCAGACGATCGGCGGGCAGCGCTGGCAGCGGCCGGGTTCGGTCACCTCGTACGCCGACTACGCGCGCAATGCGGGCCTTCCGTATTCGGAGTTTGGCGTGTACAAGGATCTGTCGCTCACCGACGCCTCGGTCTTCGACTTCTACAACCAGTTGCTCGACGGTCCGAACAAGAAGGAGTGGCAGAACTTCCGTACCTTCAACCTGAGTCTCGCCCAGACCTTCTTCAACGAGCAGGTGGGTTTCGAGCTCACCTACAACAACGAGTTCTACCGGAACGGTCGCCTCAGCCTGCTTTCCGGTGAGCGCCAGGCCATCTACATCGACTTCAACAAGGTCTACGGCGACGGCACTCCCGCCGGTCTGAACGGCGAGCCTTACGGCGACGGCACCCCGAATCCGAATGTCGGACGCGCCTTCCTCTCGGACAATGGCCAGGGCAACAACGGTTCGTACCTCTCGAACAAGGAGAACAAGCGCGCGACGGTCTTCGCCTCCCACGACTTCGCCAAGGACGGCAAGCACTGGGCGCTGCGTTTCCTCGGCAAACATACCCTGACCGGCCTGTTCGCCTCGGACGAGAACAAGACCGACAGCCGTTCTTGGATCCGGTACACCGCCGACGATGCCTTCGCCGAGGCGATCCGCACCTCCTCGGTGTACAAGATCAACGCCAACGAAGTGGTGCCGAACACCGTCATCTACCTCGGCCCCTCGCTGCTCAATGCGACGACGGCGGCCGGGGCTCGTCTGCCGAATCCGACCGAAATCCAGACGGTGCAGTCGGGCAATCTGCGCAACTTCGTCGGTACGTGGAACCAGCCGACGAGTCCGGCGGACCCGAACTACGTCAATCCCGGTGCTGCTTGGGTCGACCCGTACTATCCTGACATCGCGCCGTTCAACACGGCCGGCGGCGCCCGCAATTCCACCCAGTCGGAGAATCCGGCCAACTACGTCGGCTGGAG
>JAEXPL010000117.1 GCA_023446865.1 Verrucomicrobiota bacterium
CGCGCTGGAGGTTTAAATGCGACTGGCGCGCGAGCGGCAGCTGGGGCGCCTGGCGCGCGCCGTCGACGGTGCCGGGGAAGATCTCGGGGCAGACCCAGTTGGAGCCCTTGGCGAAGATCCGGCGGCCGTTGATCTCAAGGGTGATCGGCGGCTCGGTGCGCGGTTTGGGAAACTGGTTACCGGCGGGCGTGCTCCACTGGCCGGGATACTGCACGAGACGCGCGCGGCGGAAGCCCGTGCGCCAGCGCCGCTCGGCGCGCACGGCGCCGGCCGCGTCGACCAGGCGGACGACGTGGGTGTAACGCGGTTGCGCACCGTGGTCGTGCGGCCACCAGAGCTGCGGCCAGGGAAGCTCGTCGCGCCACGCGATCTCGGGAGAGACCGCCGGCAGCTCGCGTTCGAGGACGACACGCTCGTCCCCGGGTGCGAGCAACTGCCACTGGAGGCGCGCGCCCGCCTGCGGTGTGAGCGTGCAGTGCAGGTCGAGCGAGGCGGCGGAGAGGTTGTCGTTGAGGCGATAGGTGGCCTCCGCGGTCTCGATTCGCAGTGCGGGGTGCACGACGACGGCCGCCGGCTGCCACAGGCCCAGCGGCACGAGCCGCGGGTGAAAATCCCAGTCGTAGCTCACCGCGGGCTTGAACGAGTGGTTGGCCTGCGCGCGGTCGTCGGGCGAGGGACGCGATTTCGGCACGGGCGCCACGCGGATCGCCAGCTCGGCCGTGCGTCCGGCGTACGCGGTGAGGTCGACCGCGAACGGCGTATTCATTCCCTCTTGCTCGTGCACGACACGACCGTCGAGCAGCACCGCGAACTGGTAGTCGATGCCGCCGCACTCGAACCGCACCGCGCCCCCCGGCTCCGGCGGCGGCACGGTTACGCGCGTGCGGTACGTCCACCACACGTCCTCCATCCAGCGGTAACGTTTCGATTCCTCGGCCAGCCAGTACGGCGGCCAGTTTTCGGCGCGAGCCCAATCGAGCTGCACCGCGCCGGGGACGGCGGCGGGAATCCAGCGCTCGGGGAGAGCGTCGCGCGCCGGCGCGTGACCAAGCTGCCAGTCGAGTTGCATGGGGTAAGGCCGTGGAGCCAATACAGTCACCGTCGGTAGGCAATCGTGCACGTTCGCACCCAACTGCTCCGGAAACCTGGCATGCAGCGCTACGGAGCCGCCATCACAGCCGCAACCCGTACGCCCGCCAGCCGGGGTAGGCGCCGAGGAGATGGAAACCGACTTTTTCGTAGAACGCGATCGCACCGACGTTGCGCTCGCTCACGCCGAGATGGACGGCCGGCACGTCGCGCGTGCGCAGCACCGCGAGGAAATGCTCGATCAGTTTCCGCCCCAGTCCCTTGCCCTGCGCCACCGGCAGCAGGTCGATGTGCAGATGGGCGGGATAGTCGCACACATCGGGATGGAGGGAGTAGCCGGCATGGATGAGCCGCAGCATGGCGGCATCGGCCGAAGGATCTTCGGCCGATGGTTGCGGCAAACGCGCGCGCAGTGCCGGAAACCATTCGCTTTCGGCGCGGGCGTTGAAGGCTTCCGTGTTGGCGGTGCCGAGCACGTAGCCGCAAGGCTTGCCATCGACCGTGAGCACAAAGCACAGCTCCGGCTCCAGCACTGCGTAAGGCGCCGCGTAGTAATGGCCGATCAGGTCGGGATCGCGATGGAGGGCCGTGGCATCATCTCCGGCGTCGCCGGTCAACAGGCAGATGCGGTAGAGCGCCGGCAGATCGCCAGCCTCAACGGAACGAATCGCGAAGATCATGGTCAACAGCTCCTTATACCGAGCAACGTCGGCCCGTCTTCGCCCCGCAACCCACAAATCTGTATCGACGCCATCCCGGCACCCCGGGGCAATTCCGGGAAGCAAAAGCTACTTTTTCCTCGTCCACCCTTGGAGGAATCGGCAAGTTGTCCGTTTTTCCACGATCATGCACTTCCTGAAAGAGACCGACTTCACCACCGAGCAGGCGCGAGCCGTGTTCAACTCGGCGGCGAAGTTCAAACGGCTCCGCTCCACCGAGCGGCCGGCGGTCTTGGCTGGGCAGACGTGGGCGATGATCTTCGCCAAGTCCAGCACGCGCACCCGGGTTTCCTTCGAGGTCGGCATCCACGAACTGGGCGGCAATCCCCTTTTCCTCAGCAAGAACGACATCCAGCTCGGTCGCGGCGAGACCATCGCCGACACCGCGCGCGTGCTCTCCCGCTACGTGCACGGCCTGATCGTGCGGACCTTCGACCAGGCCGAGGTCGAGGAGCTCGCGAAGTGGGGCACGATCCCCGTCGTCAACGCGCTCACCGATCTCCTGCACCCCTGCCAGATCTACGCCGATGCCTTCACGCTCGCCGAGCGTTGGGCACAGGGCGGCGACCTGCTCGATTCGCTGAAGGGCCGCAAGATCACCTTCCTCGGCGACCCCGGCTGCAACGTGGCCAACTCCTGGCTCGTCGGCGCCAACCACTTCGGCATGCAGGTGACCGTCTGCGGTCCGAAGGGTTACGAGCCCGGCGCCGCGATCAAGACGATCCTCGCGCAGCACGGCTGGTCCGATCGCTTCACCTTCACCGACGATCCCCGCGCCGCCGTCGCCGGCGCCGATGTCGTGTACACCGACGTCTGGGTCAGCATGGGCAAGGAGGCCGAATCCGCCGACCGCCTCAGGGCGATGGCGCCGTACCAGGTCACCAAAGAGCTGATGCAGCTGGCCAAGCCCGACGCCTACTTCATGCACTGCCTGCCCGCCTACGCCGGCAAGGAGGTCAGCGCCGAGGTGCTCGAGTCGCCGCGTTCGATCATCTGGGACCAGGCCGAGAACCGCCTCCACGCCCAGAAGGCCATCCTCGCCGCCCTCGCCCAGGCCGCCGCCAAGCGCTGAGGAGCCGCCGCGCTGGCAGCACGCGAAGACCGACGTTGCACCGGAGCCGCGTTTCGATAGCACTCTGCCCTTTTCCCATGAAAATCGTCCTCGCTTACTCGGGCGGACTCGACACGTCCGTCATCGTCAAGTGGCTCAAGGAAACCTACGACGCCGAGATCGTGACCTTCGCGGCCGACATCGGCCAGGAG
>JAEXPL010000250.1 GCA_023446865.1 Verrucomicrobiota bacterium
GTTGTTGGGGGCGACGAGCTTGCTCTCGGCAATGTGGCGTTCCCACTTCTGCGCGAGCGGACCGGCGGGGATCTTGGCGTCGAGTTTCATTGGGCGGGCGACGAAAGGGTTATTTGTTGCAGTGTTCGGCGGCGGCCGTCGGGCAGCAGCCGGAGCAGCCGCCCTGTTTCACCACGCCGGCCAGCACCGCGCCAGGAATGGCCACGCTGCCGAGGATATAGAAGGCCACGAAGAGGCGGGTGACGGCGCGGAGGAAGCAGGCCCAGCGATTCGTGCGCAGGCCGAGCGACTGGAAAGCGCTCTCGAAACCGTGCCAGAGGTGGAAGCTGAGAAGCGAGACCGCGATCATGTAGAAGATCGCGACGAGCGGCTTCTGGAAGCCGAGGACCATCATCGTGTGGACGTCGTGCACCTTCGCGCCGGCGCCGACGATCGTCAGGCCGAAGAGGTGGAAGTCGTGCGTCATCGTGTATTCGGCGAGGTTCGCCTTGAACGTTTCGCTGCCGGCGGCACCCACCGTGAAGTGCAGGATGTGGTAGACAAGAAACGCGGCGATGACGGAGCCGGTCACAATCATGTACCGCGAGGCCGCGGATGCCTGGATCGTGTGGTCGACATCGTACTTCTGCGGCCGGGCCTTGGCGTTCTCAAGCTTGAGCTGGACGGCCGCCCAGATGTGGAGCGCGGCGATCGCCACCAAGCTGAGGCGCACCACCCAGAGCATGGGCCCGAGGCCCTGCAGGAAGTGGGCGTAGCCGTTGATCTTGTCCGGAGCGGAGAAGATCTGGAGGTTGCCGACGAGGTGACCGGTCGCGAACCCGAGGAGGGCCAGGCCGGTCAGCGCCATGATGTATTTCTTCCCCAAGGAGGAGCAGAAGATATTTCGAACGAGGCTCATTGCGGTTGTGCGTTGGAAAAGGCCGATGGGCTGGAAACGAAAGGGCCGACGGTACAACCCGACCCCGCCCCGGCAATTCCTTATTAGCGAAAATTGCGCGCCGACGGCTCCAGCGCTGCCGGCGCTAAAAACCGCCGGATGGTGAACCGTTTTCATGCGAGCGCCCGGCACAGCGCAAACGCCCTATCGCGCCGGCACCGCCGCTCAGACCTTCGCACCGACGCCCAGCAGCTTGAGCAGCGAGAACTTCCCGCTCGAGGCGGGCGCGATCAGCTTCTTGCGCGCCATCGTGACCCGCGCGCCATCGCCCAGCATCGCGGCGACACCGTCCGCCACCTCTGGTCCGGCGCTATGCTCGGCCACATAGTCGAACTTCCACGCCGTCTCGCCGGTCTGGCTCAGGCAATAATGCCAGCAGGAGAAACCCTCCGGCAACGCGCGGTCGATGTCGGCCGGCGACACGAGCGAGCCGTCGCGACGGAAATGAAGGTCGCGCTCGCGTCCCGCGAGGCGGAAGCCGGTCGGGAAACGTTGCACGATGTCTCCTGTGAGGTAGCGCAGCAGCGGCATGGCCTCGCGGCCACGCGTCGTCACCACAATCTGGAACGTCTCCGCGAGGTCGCGGAATGGCACCAGCTCGATGAACACGTTGGCGTCGATCGGCCGCGAGTTGTCGGCGAAGGCGTCGCCCACGAAGATGTAGCCCGCTTCGGTCGAGCCATAGAGGTCGACCTGCGGCGCCGGGAACGCCTCGGCGATGCGCCGGCCGTGCTCGCGGCTGGCCTTGCCGTAGGTGAGGATGACGACCCGCACGCTCGGCACGGTCACCTTGCGCTTGAGCACCGCCCGGGCGAGAAGCGAGAGATAGATCGGCTCGCCCTCGATGATCTCCGGCTGCGTCGCCTGGAGCTCGAGCACGATGCGGTCCCACTCGCTCTCGAGAAACACGAACGGGTCGCTGTGCAGGTTGAGGTAGACGGTGTTCTCGATGAAACGCTGCGGAAACTCGAAGTCCTCGTACGGGCAGAGGTTGCTGGAGCAGCCCACCGGCGCGAGGATCGCGCGGCGCCCCATCTTCGCGGCGTAGGGCGCGAGCAGCGGGTGCGCCGCGTAGGCGCGCGCCGTCTGCGCCGGCCACCAACTGCGCTCCATGATCACGGTCATCGGCCCCTGCGTGGTGCCGGAGGTCGACTCATACTCCCACTCCTTCTGCTGCACCTTGGCGTCCACCTCGGCGCAATCCGTGAAGAACGCGCAGTGCCCGCGCTCCACGATCTCGCGCTTGGTCAGGAGCGGGATCCCGGAATAGCCGCCCCAATGCAACCGCTCGCCCGCGAGAGCATGGCGTTGCCGGTAGAGCGGGCTGCGGCGGTAGATCGCACGAATCTCGCCCTCGAGCGCATCCGGCACAAAGCCATTGACGGCGGTGCCGAGCACCGGAGACGGGTTGGCGAAATGCGGCGTGTGGGCGGCATCCATGGTAGTCACGCCCAACAAAGGGTCCGTCCCCACCATGTCAAACCACCCGGCGCCGCGGCCACCGCGCTCACCTCATCCGCCCCTCACGCCACGCGCGGAGGAAAAATAGCGCGTCGACGACCAGCGAGTGCGTGATCTCGCCGCGCTCCGCGCGGGCCAGCACCTCGTCGACAGGAAGCAGGCTCAGCTCGATTTCCTCGTTCGCGTCGAACTGCGTCTCGCCCACCCGGGTGCAACCCTCGACCAGGACGATGTGGCAGACGTTGGCCTGAATCGCGGGATTCGGCCGGATCTGCGCCAGCAGCCGCGCGGACCGCCCCGCGTACCCTGTTTCTTCGCGCAGCTCCCGCACACCCGCGGACACCGGATCCTCGCCGGCCTCGATCACGCCGCCGGGAATCTCGAGCGTGAAATCGTGCACGCCAAAACGAAACTGCCGCACCAGCAACATCCGACCATCGTCGGTGAGCGCGAGGACATTTACCCAGTCGTTGGCTTCGATGATGACAAACTCGCCCTCGCGCCGGTCCCGCGCATGGCGATACCGGGTGCGCCGCACGCGAAAGACGCGGAAATGATCGACCGCGGCGTCGGCGAGCCGCTCCCAGACACTGGGTCGGTTCGCCCCGGCGGACTTCTCGTCTTCAGTCATAAAAAAGCCTCCCGGGCGCGAGCCGCGGGAGGCGAAAGTTATCCGGAGGGTTTACTTCGGCAGGTTGATCTTCTGGCCGACCTTCAGCTTGGTGGGCTCCAGTCCGGGATTCGCGGCCATGAGCGCGGCCGGGGAAACACCGTGCGCGCGGGCGATCTTGGCGGGCGTGTCGCCGGCCTTGACCGTGTAGTCTCCGCCAGGGCCGGGCTTATCCGGCGCGCCATCCTTGGCCGCCTTCGGGGCCGCAGTCTTGGCGGTGGCGAGCTTGTTGAGATCCGTCCGGAGATTCCCGAGCTCGGTCGTGATGGCGTTGAAGCCGGCCTGCGTCTGCGACGCGAGGCTGTCGACCCGCTGGCGCGCATCCGCGGCCTTGCCGCTGGCGGCGCTAACATCGCCGGCCATGCTGGCGACTTGAGCCTTCGCGTTCTCGACATCGGTCGTCAGCTTCGTCTTAAGCGAGCTGAGTTTGACCAGCGCCACGATGCTCAGGATGAGGCCGAACCCGCCGAGGCCGGCGGCCAGCATGGGAAGGATGCTGGGGTTGTTGTTCTCGCGAGAAATAGTATCCATGGAGTGAGAAATGTAGGACTAGACCGTTAGCCGCCTGAGCAAGCAAAGCAAGCAGTTTACTAAACGGTGCTTACGTCCGCGCCCGAAGACCCTCCTTTCCGCCAGCAAAAGCCAACGGAAACATTGACACCGTCCGGCGACAGTCGAGGCTTCGCACCCACACGAAGTCCGGGGTGTAGCTTAGCCTGGTAGAGCGCCTGGTTTGGGACCAGGAGGGCGCGAGTGCGAATCTCGCCGCCCCGACCATCGTGGTGACCGCAGAGGGCCGCGCCCCGCTTCCGTACACAACAAGTGACGTTAGTGCCGCAACCTGATTTGTTGTCGCACGTCTCCGCGATTTCGGCTGTCCGTCTCAACCTGCGCACCCTCGTCGCCGCATGGCTGCTGCGGTTCGCTCGATTCCCCTATGCACCACCATCCATCTCCCCGTCGCCTCGTCCGCATCTTGGGCCCCTTCGCGCTCGCCGCCCTCACCCTCGCCGGCTGTGCCGACAAACATTCGTCACGCTCAGCCCCGCCGCCCCTGCCCGTGCAGGTCGCCAAGGCCGAGACCCGCACCCTGCCGCGCACCCTCGAGCTCATCGGCACCGTCCAGCCCCTGCGCACCGTCGCCGTGAAATCCCAGGTCGACGGCGTCCTCGCCACCGTCCACTTCCGCGAGGGCGACGAGGTGAAGCCCGGCGACCTGCTCGTCACCCTCGACCGCCGCCCCTTCGAGAACGCCCTGCGCATCGCCCGCGCCGAGCTCGCCAACGCCCAGGCCGAGGCCGACCGCGCGGCCGCCGACGCCGCCCGCTACACCAGCCTCGACCAGCAGGCCGCCGTCTCCAAGGAGCAATTCTCCCAGCTGCTCACCCGCGCCGCCACCACCCGCACCCTCGTCTGCTCCCGCGAGGCCTCCGTGGCCAACGCCGAACTCCAGCTCGGCTACACCGAGATCCGCGCCCCCATCGGCGGCCGCACCGGCGAGCTCCGCCTCCACGAGGGCGCCCTCGTGAAGGCCAACGACTCCGGCGCCGGCCTGGTGACCATCAACCAGCTCGACCCCATCGCCGTCGCCTTCGCCGTGCCCGAGTCGTCGCTCGACGCCGTCCGCGCGGCCGCCGCGGCCGGAGTCGCCACGGTCTCAGTACGAAGCCGCGGCGGGGCGGCCGAGCCCCGCACCGGCATCCCCTCGTTCTTCGACAACGCCGTCGATCCCGCCACCGGCACGATCCTCCTCAAGGCCGAGCTGCCCAACGCCGACCACGCGTTCTGGCCCGGCCGCTTCGTCGACGTCTCCCTCGTGCTCGGGGCCGACTCCGGCCTCGTCGTCCCCGCCGCCGCCGTGCAGCAGGGCCAGAAGGGCCCGCAGGTCTTCGTCGTCCAGCCCGACAAGACCGTCGCCCTGCGCCCGGTCGTCGTCGCCCGCACCACGGGCGCCCTCACGCTGCTCGCCAGCGGCGTCCAGCCCGGCGAGACCGTCGTGCTCGAAGGCCAGTTCCGTCTCGTGCCCGGCGCCCGCGTCGAGCCCCGCCAGCCCGCCGCCGCAGCCGCCCCCGCGCCATGAACCTGCCCGCCCTCTGCATCCGCCGCCCGGTGATGACGACCCTGCTCACCGCGGCGCTCTGCCTGTTCGGCGCGATGGCCTATGTGCGCCTGCCCGTCAACGACCTGCCCAACGTCGACTTCCCGACGATCGTCGTCAACGCCGGCCTGCCCGGCGCCACCCCCGAGACGATGGCCAGCGCCGTCGCCACGCCGCTCGAACAGCAGTTCTCCACCATCGCCGGCATCGACTCGATGGTCTCCGGCAGCACGCTCGGCAGCACCCAGATCACGCTCACCTTCGCCCTCTCGCGCGACATCGACGCCGCCGCCCAGGACGTGCAGGCCGCCATTGCCTCCGTCCAGCGCCGCCTGCCCACCGACATGCCCGCCCCGCCGTCGTTGCGCAAAACCAACCCCGCCGACTCCCCCATCCTCTGGCTCGCGCTCGGCTCCCCCACGCTTCCTCTGTCCGCAGTCGACGACTACGCGCAGACCCGCCTCGTCCAGCGCATCTCCACCATCGAGGGTGTCGCGCAGGTCATGGTCTGGGGCTCGCAGAAGTACGCCCTGCGCGTCCGTCTCGACCCGCGCGAGCTCGCCAACCGCGGCCTCGCCCTCGAAGAGATCCGCGCCGCGCTCGCCCAGCACAACGTCAACCTCCCCACCGGCCAGCTCGACGGCGACCGCCAAGCCCTCACCGTCGTCGCCACCGGCCAGCTCTCGGGCGCCGACCAGTTCCGCACCATCACCGTCGCCCACCGCAACGGCGTCCCCGTCCGCCTCGGCGAGATCGCGGAAGTCATCGACAGCGTCCAGGACATCCGCACCGCCAGCTGGTACTACAAGGGCGGCGTCGGCCAGCGCTCCATCATCCTGGCCATCCAGCGCCAGCCCGGCACCAACACCGTCGCCGTCGCCGACCGCATCCAGGCCCTCCTGC
>JAEXPL010000282.1 GCA_023446865.1 Verrucomicrobiota bacterium
GCCCATTTTGCGCCCGCGGGCCCACCCCGGGCGGCTCTTTGTTTCCCGGCCCCGGAAACCCCGAACGATCACCACACTCGCACCGCAGGGACCGGCGGCCCCGCGCAAGATTCAACCCGGGAGTTGCCAGACGCCAGAGTCACAACATCCTTCGCCGCAGCGTTGAAGTATCCCCCTTTCGCCCACCCCCGCAGACGGATTGGAGAACCGCTCGCCAACGGGCTCCTCGGCCCACCATTCGACCACCGTCTCCCGCAGCCCCCCACTGGACGGTGTTCATCCGGCGATCACCACCAACCCATTATTCGGCCTCAGCCAACCTCCTAAACGACCGATAAGCCCCTCGCTGCACTATGGAAATCTTGCCGCAGCGCACCGCAGTCGGACCGGCGATGGCAGTTGGGCAAACCATCCCGGGAGACTCCGCGCCGCACGCCCGAGACCATCCCGGCTCCGGCACCGCAGCAGTCGCACGATCGAACCCCTTACGGGCACCGCGCGCACCTCTCGCAACGATCCTCGCGCTCGTGATGCTCTCCGGGGCAATCGTCCACGCACAGACCGCCCCATCGGCCGAGCAAGAGGACTGGCCCGATCTGGCGGCGCTCGGCCGCATCGAAGTTGTCAGCGTTTCCCGCCGCCCAGTCCCCCTCGCCCACGCCACCGCCGCGGTCTCTGTGCTCACCAACGAAGACCTCATCCGCTCCGGCGCCCGCAGTGTGGCGGAGGCGCTGCGCGAAGTACCGGGCCTGATGGTTGGCCAGATCGACGCCAATTCCTGGGCCATCGCCTCCCGCGGCTTCAACAGCGAGTACTCCACCAAGATGCTCGTGATGCGCGATGGGCGGTCGGTCTACTCGCCGCTGCTCTCGCTCACGTACTGGGACGTCCAGAACACGATGATGGACGACCTCGATCGCATCGAGGTGGTCCGCGGCCCCGGCTCGACGCAGGGGGGCGCCAACGCCGTCAACGGCGTGATCAACATCGTCACCAAGAACGCCCGCGACACCCAGGGGGCGCTCATCTACGGCGCCGGTGGATGGCCCCAGACTCTCATGACGGGCGCCCGCTACGGCGGCCAGGTCGGCTCCGGGACGTTCTACCGCGTCTACGGACTCCACCAGCAAAGCGCCGACCTCCCGCTGCGCTTCGCCGATGCCGATGGCAACGATCACTGGAACTGCACCCAAGCCGGCTTCCGCCTCGACCGCGAGACCGCCGACGGCACTCAGCTCACCTGGCAGGGCGACGCCTACACGACGGACGTCCCCGACAGCGTCGAAACCACGCGCGGGGCCAACACCCTCGGCCGTTTCCGCCACACGTTCTCCGAATCCTCCGAGGTCGAGCTCCAGCTCTACTACGACTACACCACGAGGGAAACCTACCTCTTCGAGACCCCGCGCCACACGATCGACCTGGACTTCCAACACAGCTTCGCCCCCGTGGCTCGGCACAGTGTCCTCTGGGGACTCGGATACCGGCTGAACTACAACGAGTACACCGCCGCCAACCCCCTGTTCGTCGTCCTCCGGGACACGATCACCACCCGGCTTTTCAGCGGCTTCATCGAGGACGAGATCCAACTCGTGCCAGGCAAGATCACCCTCACCCCCGGCTTCAAGATCGAGCACAACACCCTCACCGGATGGGAACCACAACCGGGACTCCGGCTCGCGGTCGTCCCCTCCTCACGCCAGTCCCTCTGGGCCGCCGTCTCCCGAGCAGTCCGCACGCCCGGCGACATGGAGTACTTCCAGGCACTGACCTACCCCATGCTCTCCGCCGAAGGGCCCGGCACCTTCCTCGCCGACTCCACCGTACACTCGGAGAAGCTCGTCGCCTACGAAGCCGGCTACCGCTGGCAGGCCACCGAGGCGCTCGCGCTGGACCTCGCCGCCTACTGCAACCACTACGACAATCTCATCGTCCACACCCAGAACGGCGAGATCCTCCCCTCCGGTGCCGCGCGCATCACCCCGCAAAATCTCCTGACCGGCCGCGTTTATGGCGGTGAACTGGCGCTGACCTTCCGCGCCGCCGAACGTTGGCAGATCACCGCCTGGTATGCCCTCTGCCTCGCCGACTTCGACGGACCACCGGCCGGCACCGCGGAGATCCGCCGCACCAAGGATCGAATCCCCACCCATCAGGCGCACCTGCGTTCCTCCCTGGATCTCGGCCGTTCCTGGAAGCTTGATGTCCAACTGCGTTTCGTCGACCGCGTGGAGGACATCCCCGCCTACCTTGAGGCCGACCTCCGCCTCGCCTGCTCCTTGAGCGAGAACCTCGAGCTGTCCCTCGTCGGTCAGAATCTCCTGCACGACAAGCACGCGGAATTCCGCCAGGCCGCCAGCGCCGCCCACGCCTCCGTGCCCCGCGGCTTCTACGCGACGCTGACGTGGCGCCACTGACACAGGCGACGATGAGACTCCGCCTCGCACTCCTCCTCGGAGCCACGCTCGCAGCAACGCTCGCCGTCACACCGGCGGGACGCGCCACCCCCGAGCCCTCCGCAGCGGAACAACGCCCCACGGACTACACGGTCGTCGCCAACTATCTCGCCGTCTTCTGCCGCTACATCACGTGGCCGGAGTCCCCCGCCGGCACTCCGGCCGGAGCCCCCCTGCGCATCGGCGTGCTCGGGCCGAACCCCTTCGGCCAAACCCTTGAGACACTCCTCGCCGGCAAGGTCATGCGCGGGCGCCCGCTCACCGCCGTCTACGCCACCGACATCCGGCAACTCGTCGGCTGCCAAGTCGTGTTCATCAACTACACCGATGCCGGCCAGCTCGCCACCGCCCTCGCCGCGCTCGCCGGCAAGCCCGTGCTCACCGTCCTCTACCGCGGCGAACTGGCGGATTCGCCCGCCACCGGCGCCGTCATCGAGTTGGTGCGCGTCCGCAGCAATGTCCGTTACTTGCTCAACCCCTCCGCACTTGGCGCGCAGGGGCTGCAGCCCACCCCGGGGCTTCTCGAGAACGCCTTGCGCCGCATCGGAGGGCCCACGCCATGAGCCCCGCCACCTCCATCCGGCGCAAGGTCGCCCTCGCCCTCTTCGGCGTCACCGGCGTGGCCATAACCGCCGTCGCCACCTCGCTGTGGGTATTCGAATACCGCGCCGCCGACCTCCGCGCCCGCGCCACACTGGAATCGCTCGCCGAGACGATGGCTCCCGGTCTGCTCGCCTCGCTCGATTTCGACACTCCCGCCGTCGCCGCCGAGAACCTCCAGCGACTCGAGTCCGGCGGCATTGTCATCGCGGCCAAGGTCTTCCGGACCTTCCCCGACTCCACCCCGCCGCAACTCTTCGCCTCCTACGTGCGGCCCGGGCTCCGTCCCGCGTACTCCCCGCATCCCGCCGCCACCGGCTTCACCCGCCAGGGCGACCGCGCCCTGCTCAACCACCTCCTCCGCGCCGAAGACCGCCCCATCGCCGTCCTCCAGCTTGAGGCCGATGTGGGGCCATTCCGCCGGAGCCTGCGCGAATCGCTCGTCAACCTCGGCATCGTCGTCGTCCTGGTCGGCGCCGCCAGCCTCTGGCTCACCCGCCTGCTCGAGCGCGCCCTCACCAGGCCCCTCCTGCAACTTGCCGGCACCGTCGCCCGCGTTCACACCCACGGCGACTACTCCACCCGCGCCACGATCGCCACCCACGACGAGGTCGGCCACCTCGCGGAGGGCTTCAACCTCATGCTCGCCCGCATCGAGCAACGCGATCGGCAGTTGGCCGAGCAGACCGCCTTCCAGCAGGCCGTGCTCGAGAACGCCGGCGTATCCATCATCAGCACCGATGCCGCCGGCACGATACGCTCCTTCAACACCGCCTCCGAACGCATGCTCGGCTACCGGCGCGATGAGATCATCGGCCGGGAGACCGCCATGCGCTACCTCGATCCCTCCGAGATCGCCCAGCGCGCCGCGGAGCTCGGCCTCAGCCTCGGCCGGCTGATCAAGCCCGACTTCGGATTCTTCGTCGAACTCGCCCGCGAAACCCCCTCCGCGCTGGAATGGACTCACATCCGCAAGGACGGGGGTCGCATCCCCGTCTTCGTTGTCCTCTCGACCCTCCGCGCTCCCGACGGCCGCTACTTGGGGCTCTGCGCCATCGGCACCGACCTGACGGAGCGCAAGGCCGCCGAGGACGCCGTCCGCGCCAGCGAGGAGCAGTTCAAACTGCTCATCGAGCACGCCCCCGACGCGATCGTGCTGTTCGACCTCGACCAGCAAGCCTTCATCTCCGCCAATGCCGCGGCCGAACGCCTCTTCGGCCGCTCCCGCGAGGAGCTTCTGCATTGCTCGGTCCTGGACTTCAGTCCGCCGCTCCAGCCCGACGGCCGCACCTCCGCGGACAAGGCGCGCGAACGCCTCGCCGCGACCGCCGCCGGCACCACCCAACCCTTCGAGTGGCACTACCAGCGACCCGACGGCCGCATCGTCATCGGCGAAACCCGGTTGCTGCGCCTCCCCCATCCCAACCGCACCCTCATCCGCGGCAGCGTCACTGACATCACCGAGCGCAAGGCCTCCGAGGCGGCCGTGCACGCCAGCGAGGAGCGTTTCCGCATCATCGCGGAGCAGACCGGCCAGATGATTTTCGACCAGGATCTCCTGTCCGGGGCACGCGTCTGGGCCGGCGCCACGGCCACCATCATCGGATTCTCCCACGAGGAACTCGGCTGCACCCCGCCGGGTTGGTGGACCGCCCGCGTGCACCCCAGCGACCAGGAGTCCTTCCGGGCGCAACTCGAACAACTGCGGCACCACGGCGGCACACGGCAGTTCGGCTACCATTTCCGCCGACGTGACGAGCAGTGGATCTACCTCGCGGAAAGCGTCACCGCCGTATCCAGCGCCTCCGGGCAACCCGTCCGTCTGCTCGGCACCATCGCCGACGAGACCGCCCGCCGCGCGGCGGAGGAGGCGGTGCGGGCGGGCACGGAACAGCTCCGGCTCACCGTCGAGCAAAGCGGCCAGCTGTTCTTCACCCATGACTTGGAGCGCCAGCAAGTCCGCTGGGCCGGCGCCGCCGAGGCGATCACCGGCTACAGCGTCGACTTCCTCAACCAAACCCAGTTCGGCTGGTGGGACGAGGTGGTCCATCCCGACGACCGGGCCGCGGCGGGCGAGACGTTCCTACGCATCGGCCGCGAAGGCGGCCAGACCCGCCTATCCTACCGTTTCCACCACCGCGATGGCCGGTGGGTGCACCTGCTCGCCAACCTCACCGCCGTGACCGGAGCCGAAGGCCGGCCGAGGCAGGTCTTCGCCTCGATCGCCGACATCACCGCGGAGGCCGAGGCCGCCGCGGCCGTTCGGCAGCTAAACACCGAACTCGAGCAGCGCGTACAGGACCGCACCGCCGAGCTCGACCGCCGCGTCACCGAGGTCGAGCACCTCAACGCCGATCTACGCGCCAGCCAGGATAGCCTCGCCCGTGCCGCCGCCAGTCTTCAGGAGGCCAACGCGAACCTGCTCGCGGCCAACCAGGAGCTCGAATCCTTCTCCTACTCCGTCTCCCACGACCTCCGCGCCCCCCTGCGCAACATCGCCGGCTTCATCGAGCTGCTCCGCAAGCGCACCACCGGCCAGCTCGACGCCGAGGCCGACCGCTACTTCGGCATCGTCGGCACCGAAGCCGTTCGCATGGCCGCCCTCATCGACGACCTGCTCACCTTCTCCCGGCTCGGCCGCGCCGAGCTCCATTTCGCGCCCGTGCAACTCGCCACCCTCGTGGCGGAGGTCCAGACCGAGCTCCACTCCGAACTGACCAACCGGGAGGTCGATTGGCGGATCCAGCCCCTGCCTCCGGTGCTCGGCGACCGCACGCTCCTCCGCCAAGTCGTCGCCAACCTCCTCGCCAACGCCGTGAAGTTCACCCGCCACCGCAAGCCCGCCATCCTCGAGATCGGCATGCAGGCGGCCGCGCCCGGCGCCGAACTGCTCACCTTCTTCGTCCGCGACAACGGCGCCGGTTTCGATCCCAAGTACGCCTCGAAGCTCTTCGGCGTCTTCCAGCGCCTCCACAACCCGCGCGACTTCGAGGGCACCGGCATCGGCTTGGCCAACGTCAAGCGCATCGTCGGCCGCCATGGCGGCCATGTCTGGGCCGAGGGCTTACCCGACCAAGGCGCGACCTTCTATTTCTCCCTCCGCCCCGCCACTTCCACGCCGCGCTAGGGCGGTTTGCCTGCTGCTATCGCCGGGGGTGGCGAACCCCGCGATAGGTGCCCGCCTCACCACAGCCGGCCACGGGTTTCCGAAACCGCTCCAGCCTTTCTCGCCCCGCGGTTCCAGTCGGCCTCAGGCCTTCGGCGCCGCCGTGCCCGAGTCTGCGCCACCCGCTGAAGGCGCCTCGTCGTCCCTCTTTTCATCCCCGGGCTCTCCGGCATATTCAGGATAGTGTTCCGCGAGGCACTCCGGGCAGAGCCCGTGCGAGACGAGTGCGTCGGAATGGGCGGCAAGGTAGGCCTCGAGCTGGCTCCAGTAGCCGGCGTCGTCGCGGATGCGCCGGCAATGCGAACAGATCGGCACGATGCCGCCCAAAGTCTTGATCTGCGCCATCGCCGTCTGCAGCTCCCGCACCTTCGCGGCCAACCGCTCTTCGAGCGCGACGACACGGCAGCCGACCTCAAGCCGCGCCGCCAATTCATGCGCATTGAAGGGTTTCGTGATGTAGTCGTTGGCGCCGGCCCGCAGCCCTGCCGCGATGTCCTCCTTGCTGCCGCGGGTGGTGAGCAGGATCAGGTACGGCGGCCGCTCCGGCTGTGCGGCCTGCACCCGGCGGCAGACTTCCGCGCCGTCGATCCCGGGCATCATCCAATCGAGGACCGCGATCCGGGGTGCGCCGTCGCGCTCCAGCGCGGCGAGCGCCTCCAGCCCGTCGCGCACCTCGACCACCTCGTGGCCGCTCTTCTGCAACACGGCCGCAAGCACGGTGCGCGAGGTGATGTCGTCGTCGGCGATCAGGATACGCATGGTGGGCCTTTCATTCGTCCATCGCCGCCTTCAGTCGGAGGAATTGTTCCTGCAGTTCGGGCAACAGGCGCCTCAACTCGGCGACATCGCCCGCCCGCCCGGCATGCTCCATCGCCGCCGCGGTCTCGCGCAAGGCATCGCCGCCGACGTTGCCCGCCGCGCCGGCGATCCGGTGAGCCAAGGCGCCGGCCGCCTCCGCCTCGCCGCGCTCGATCTGCCCGGCGATCGCCTCCAACTGGTGCGGCAGATCCTCAAGGAAGGTGGCGCGGATCATCTCAAGCATGCCCTCGTCGTCCATCATGCGGGCGAGGAAACCGGCCCGGTCGTACACCTTTGGCGCCCGCACCGGGGCGCCGATCTCCGCACCGGGCGCCGCGTCGCGCACGTCGGCCGCTTCCCGCGGCAACCACTTCTCGAGGGCGCGGGCAAGCGCGAGCGGCTCGACCGGCTTGGTGACGACATCGTTCATGCCCGCCGCGAGGCATTCCTCGTGGTCGCGCGCCATGGCGTGCGCCGTCATCGCGATCACCGGCACGCCGTGGTTGAGCACCGGCGACAGCGGGTCGCGGATGCGGCGCGTCGCGGCCAGGCCGTCGAGGACGGGCATCTGCACATCCATCAACACCAAGTCGTAGGGTACGCCCGCGAGCAGCTCCACCGCTTCCTGCCCGTTGGCCACCGCATCGGCGCTGACACCCATCTTCTTGAGCATGCTCACCGCGACGAGCTGGTTGGTCACGTTGTCGTCGGCAAGCAGGACACGAGCGTGCCGCGAGAGCTTCGGGAAAACCGTCTTGCGCGGCACCGGGGCGGAGGTCGCCGCGGCCCGGCCGCCGCCGACCGCCGCGCACAAGGCCGTGAAGAGCTCGCTCTGCCGCACGGGCTTGGTGAGGCAGGCGGCGAAACCCACCGCACGCACGCGCTCGGCGTCGCTGTGTCCGACCAGCGAGGGCATCAGCACCAACGGCAGGTGCCGCCAACGGGCCTCGGCCCGGATCGCGAGGCCGAGCGCCGCGCCGTCCATGCCGGGCATCTGCATGTCGAGAATCCCGAGCTGGCAGGGCTGGCCGGCTTCGTGCGCCCGCACCAACTCCCGGAGGGCCGCGGCCCCATCGGTGGCCTCGACCACCTGCACGCCCCACGAACCGAGCTGCACGCGCAGAATCTCGCGGTTGGTGGCGTTGTCGTCGACGATCAGCGCCCGCACGCCGCGCAGATCGGAGGCCGGTTTCGGCTGCCCCGCGTCGCGCCGGTTCCGGAGCCCGAAACGGGCGGTGAACCAGAACTCGGAACCCACCCCCACCTCGCTGAGCACGCCGATCCGCCCGCCCATCAGCTCCGCGAGCTGCTTGGAGATCGCCAGGCCCAGGCCGGTACCGCCGTACTTGCGGGTGGTCGAAGCGTCGACCTGGGTGAACTTGTCGAAGAGCAGCCCCTGCTTCTCGGCCGGGATGCCGATGCCAGTGTCGCGCACCGAGAAGCGCAGCCGCACCGAGTCGTCACCGGGCCGCTCGAGATGCACGCGGACGGCGACCTCGCCACGTTGGGTGAACTTAAGCGCATTCCCTGCGAGGTTGGTGAGAATCTGCCGCAGGCGACCGGGATCGCCCCGCAGCGCGCCCGGCACCTCCGGCGCGGCCGCGCAGAGGAACTCCACGCCCTTCTCCGCGGCCTTCACCGCCATGAGGCCCGCGAAGTCGTCGAGCAGGTCGCGCAGGTCGAAATCGAGGTCCTCCAGTTCCATCTTGCCGGCCTCGATCTTGGAGAAATCGAGGATGTCGTTGATGAGCTGGAGCAGCGTCTGGCCACTGGAGCGCACTGTCTCCGCGTAGCGGCGCTGCGTGCCGTCGAGCTCGGTGTCGAGTAGGAGGCCGGTCATGCCGATTACGCCGTTCATCGGCGTGCGGATCTCGTGGCTCATGTTGGCGAGGAATTCGCTCTTGGCCGCGCTGGCCTGTTCGGCCCGTGCGGTGGCCTCGGCCAGCTCGCGGTTGCTCGCCCGCAGGGCCTCCTCGATGCTCCGCCGCTGGGTCACGTCGCGGGCAACCGCGTAGATCCGCGAACCCACCGGCCGCGACCGCCATTCGATCCACGCATACGAGCCGTCATGGCGGCGGTAGCGGTTCTCGAAGCCGAACACTTCCTCATCTCCCCGCAGCGACGAGAGCACGGCGAGCGTCGCCGCGACGTCGTCGGGGTGGACGAAGTCGAGAAAACGCCGCCCCTCGAGCTCCGCCACCGGAAACCCGAGCACCCGCTCCCACTCCGGGTTGAGCCGGCGGAAGATCCCCTCCGTATCCGCGATACAGAGCAGGTCGAGGCTGGAGGAAAAGTACGCGTCCAGCTCCTGCTGCTTTTCGCGTGCGAGCGACTCGGCCCGTTTGCGCTCGGTGATGTCGATCATCACGGTCAGCAGGTAGCGATGGTTCTGCCCCTGGATCACCTCGGCCGAGAAGAGGCCGTCGAGCACGCCGCCATCCTTCCGTCGGATCGACATCTCCCAATCCACGACACGGTCGTGCGCGGCGAGCGCCTTGGCCAGTTCGCGTTGGCGTTCCGGGTCGACGAACAACCCGAGCTCCGACGCGCTCCGACCGACGACTTCCTCGCGCTTGTACCCGAGGTGCGCGAGGAAGGCCTCGTTCACATCGGTGAACTTCCGGTCGGGCAACCGCGAGAGCGCCATCAGCGTGGGATTGTTGTGGAAGAGCCGCTCGAAACGGTCCTGCGCCTCCCGCTCGGCCGTGAGGTCCTTGCTCACGCCGAAGATGCACTCCACGCCGTTCCAGCGGCCGCGCCAGATCCGCGTCTCGACCGGCACGAGCGCTCCGCTCCGGGCCGCCAGCGGCAGTGGGCAGACCGTGCGTTCGCCACGCGCCATCGCCTCGAAGACGGCATTCGCCTCCGCGCGGCGATCGGCCGGGTGCACGTCCAGAATGCGCATCGTGGCCAGCTCCGGCGGCGTGTATCCAAGCTTGTCGACGACCGCCCGGTTGGTGGTCAGGATCCGGCCATCGAGACCGGCCACGAAAATCATGTCATCGAGCGTCTCGAAGAAGGTGTGGAAGTTCTCCTCTCGCTCGGCCAGCGCCAGCTCCGCCTGGCGGCGTTCCGTGATGTCGGCCATCGCCCCCACCATGCGGAGCGCCCGGCCCGCGGCGTCGCGCTCCACGACCCGCCCGCGGTCGAACACCCAGCGGACCTCGCCGTCGGCATGCCGCATCCGGTGCCGGCTCTCGTAGTCGCGGGCACCCTCCAACGCCTTCTCCACCAATGCGAGCACCCGGGCCCGATCCTCCTCGTGGATCTGGGCGGCGAACACCCCCAGCGGATGTTCGAGAAAGGAATCGTCCAAGCCGAGGATCCGGCACCAGCGGGCGTTGTGCTTCACCCTCCCGGTCGGGATATCCCAATCCCAGAGGCCCTCGCCGGTGGCGGCCATGGCGTGGGCGAGTTGCTGCGCGAAGGCGTCGCGCTCGGCCTCCGCCGCGCGCTGCGCGGTGATGTCGTCCTTGATCGCGATGAAGTGCGTGACACGCCCCTCCGGGCCAGTGACCGGCGAGATGACCACGGTTTCGGTGTAGAGCCGGCCGTCCTTCTTCCGGTTGACCAGCTCTCCGCGCCAAACCCGCCCCGCGGCGAGCGTCTGCCAGAGGTCGCGATAGACCTCCGGCGGCATCGTACCCGATTTCAGGACCCGGGGGCTCTGACCTCTCACCTCGTCCAGCGTGTAGCCGGTCAGCTCGGTGAAATAGGGGTTCACGTACTCGATCTTTCCCTCCAGGTCGGTCACCACGACCGAGGTCGGGCTCTGCTCGATCGCGCGCGAGAGTTTGCGCAGCTCGGCCTCGGCCCGTTTGCGCGCGGTGTTGTCGACCACGATCGCGTGGATCAACGCCTGCTCGCCGAGCACGATCCGGGAGCAGAAAACCTCGACCTCGCGGATCGAGCCATCGGCGAGGCGGTGACGGGACTCGAAACGCGATCCCTGTTCGGCGGGCACCTCCAGCAGCGATTTCCGGACCTCCTCCTCCGTGCGCGCGCTCAGGTCGGTGATGCGCAGCGCCAACAAGCGTTCACGGTCGTAACCAAAGAAACGAACGGCCGCCTGGTTCGCCTCCAGCACCCGGCCGGCCGCGGGATCGAGCAGCAACTCGACGGCGGCGTTCTCGCTGAACTGCCGGCGGTACGACTCCTCGCTGCGGCGCAGCGCTTCGGTGCGCTGTCGCACCTCGCGTTCCAGCTGCGCTTTCCGCCCGCCCAGCAAACCCACGAAACTCGCCAACAGGGCGGTCAGCAGCAGGCCGAGCCCGCCCACCACCCACCCCAGCCACAACGGATGCGCCGCCCGGTAGGCCGGCCCCGCCCAAACACGCACGGCATAGCTGCGGCCCAGCAGGAACACCGGCACAGTCGAGGCCAAGGCTTCGTCGTCACCAAACAGCTCGCCGCCCCGCCAGCCGATCTGCTGCGGTTCGTTGGCCGCGAGCAGGCGCGGCGGCGTGTCCGGTGCCAGCTCATACAACGCGACCACGTCCCCCAGACGGGCGCCGCCCGAGAACTCCACCGGCCGCTGCAGCAGGCGTTCGAGCGGCAGGAGCAGCGAGACAAAACCGCGCAGCCCCCGCCCACCGGGGGCTGCGTCGCCCCACACCGGGTACTGCAGTACCAGCGTGCGGCCCGCCGCCCGATCCTGCGCGAGCGCCTCGACCGCGACGACCATCCCCAAGCCGGTACGGGTCGCCTCCTCGAGGCCCGCCCGCTGCCCCGCCACCGAGCCGACATCAAATCCGATCACGTCCTCGTTTCCGGCCAGCGGCTCGACGTACAACACCGGGAAATGCAGCTCCCGCGGCAGTACCTCGATGCGCCCGCGCGCCGGGTCGTGGGTAAAGACCGCGAACCCAGCCGTCCGCTCCCGCTCCCCGGCGACAAACGCCGGCAGCTCCGCCCCCGGCACCGCTGGCAGCCATTCGAGCGCCCGCACCAGTCCGCCCTGGGCCAAGGGCTCGACAAAGCGCCGAAACTCGTGCGCCTCGACCCGCTCGCTCGACTCGACAAAGCGCGCGGTCGCCGCCAACTGCGCGCCCAGCACCCGCATCGCTTCGCGCACGCCCTCCGCCTTGGACCGCGTCAAGGCGGTGAAGGACTCCCGTCTCAGGTCGCATTCGATCCGATACGTCCAGAAAGCCCCGCCGAGACTCAGCATCAGACCGATCGCCGCACACACCAGCACGGGGGCGCGCCCCACCCCGGGCCCACTCCCGTCCACGCCTTTCCGTCGGCCGATCACCAGCACCACCGCCCCCGCCACAAGCAGGCCGCTCGCCACCTGCGGCACGACCACCCACCACCGCGCGGCGGAGAGCTCCCGCTGCCAACGCCGCGCGCACACGTCGATCTTCAGGAGGTACGCACCCTCCGAACCCGTCCGCACCGCATCCACCGCCGCGACACACTCACCGCTCCCGGCCGGATGCGGGCCGAAGAAGCCCGCGCCCTGAGCGGCGAAAAGGTCCCGCAGCCCCGCGGGCGGGTCACGGTACCGTTCGCCGGGGCCCACGGGCGCGACCCCGTCCTTCGCCGCGCTCGCAGGGCCGCAAACGATCGCCCCGTCGCGCAGGGCAAGAATGCGAATCGTTGCGGCACCAATCGTCTCCGCGTACGCGGAGAGCTGGGCCTGCAAACGCTGGAAATCCGCGCTGCCGGCATCGGCGGCGGTGAACGTGAGACCCGCCAGACGCTCGGGGCCGATCGTGCGCACCAGCGCCCTCGCCTGCTCCTCCAGCCAGTCGCGCTGGAGGCGTTCGCGGCTCCCAACACTCCACTGCGTGCCCACGCCGCCGGCCACGGCCCAAACAGCCAACGCCAGCGCGGCCAGCAACCGCGTGGCCCGCCGCGGACCTGCCCGCGCCCCCCTGTCCCACCACCATAGCAAAACGCTCCCGACCAACACGAGCGTGGCAAGGACCAGATAGGGTGCGAGTTCCGCTTCGAAGATTGTGGCTCTGAACACGATTGAGAGAACGCAACCAGCCATGCGGGCCAGGAGGAGTGGGAATGAAGAGGAGCAGCGATTCCCGATCGTGCCTCCTATCGGAACAAATACCTCGAACCTTAATCGGCCACGCCCGACATGCCCCGCCCGACGCTTGCGTCCGGCGAGGGGCCGCCCTTGATCTGCGGTCCCTACCACCATGGCCTACTGCGCTTCCCGTTTCGCCACCATCCGCCGCCCCGCCACCGAAGTGAGGATCGGCACCGTCGGTGTCGGCGGCGTCCACCCGATCCGCGTGCAGTCGATGACGACCTCCGACACGCAGGACGTGCCCGCCACCCTGCGCCAGTGCATCGCCCTCGCCGAGGTCGGCTGCGAGATCGTGCGCATCACCGCGCCCAATGTCGCCGCGGCGAAGTGCCTGCGCGAGATCCGCGCCCAGTTCTCCGCGGCCGGTTTCGCCCACGTGCCGCTCGTCGCCGACATCCACTTTCTGCCGACCGCCGCGATGGAGGCCGTCGAGCACGTCGAGAAGGTCCGCGTCAATCCCGGCAACTACGCCGACAAGAAGAAGTTCGCCGTGGTCGACTACTCCGACGCCGAGTACGAGCGCGAGATCCAGCGGCTGCACGAGAGTTTCTCCCCGCTGGTGCAACGCTGCCGCGCGCTCGGCCGCTGCCTGCGCATCGGCACCAACCACGGCTCGCTCTCCGACCGCATCATGAACCGCTACGGCGATTCGCCGCTGGGCATGGTCGAGAGCGCGCTGGAATTCGTCCGCATCTGCGAGAGCCACAACTTCCACGACATCGTGCTCTCCATGAAGGCGAGCAACCCGAAGGTCGTCATCCAAGCCTACCGCCTCCTCGTCGACCGCATGGATCGCGCCCACCGCCCCTATCCGCTCCACCTTGGCGTGACCGAGGCCGGCGACGGCGAGGACGGCCGGATCAAGAGCGCCATCGGCATCGGCAGCCTGCTCCTCGATGGGCTCGGCGACACGATTCGCGTCTCCCTCACCGAGGACTCGGTCTACGAAATCCCCGTCGCCCAAGCGCTCGCCGCCAAAGCCATGCGCCGCTGGTCGCTGCCGGCCGTCCACGCCGAGCCCGACGCCGTCGAACCCTTCGCCTACAAACGCCGCGAGACCGCGCTGCTGCACCTCGGCCCGGCCGGCGTCGCCGGCGCCGGCCAGACCCAGCGCGTGATCGTCCCGTTGCCCGCCGCCGCGCGCACGCCCGGCGCCCTCGAGGCCCTGCTCGCCGACGCCGCGAAGCGGCTGAAGGACAACCCGGTCGAGGCGCTGCTCCTGCCCGTGGCCTCCGCCGCCGAACTCCCAGCCGCCACCGCCCTCGCGCCGGTCGCAGCCCGCTTCGGCGCCACGCTCGCCCTCGAGTTATCCCCAGCCATCGCGCCCGGCGCCGGCAACACCCTCGACCTGCCCGCGCGCGCGCTCCTCGTGCGCGCCTTTGCCGCCGGCGAAAACGCCGCCCTGCGCGCCTGGGTCGGCCTCGCCCGGCACCGCGGCTGGACCGTCGCCGCCGAGATCCAGCCCGCCGACTTCGCGGGTTTCGCGCGGGATCTCGCCGCCCTCGGCGACGAGAACCTCCTCTTCACCCTCCGCCTCCCCGCCGCCGGCCCGGCCGCTGCCGCCGCCGTGCATCCGGTTGGCAGCTACCGCCAGCTCGCCGAGTGCCTGCGCGCCATCGGTTCGCGCGCGCCGCTCTGGATCCGCGCCTGCCCGGCCAACGGCCTCGGCGGCGAGGCGAACTTTCTCGGCACGCTGCTCGATGCCAGCGTACTCGCCGGTGCGCTGCTGTGCGACGGCCTGGGCGACCTGCTCAGCGTGGAATCGGGCACCGACTTCGAGCGCGACGTACGCCTGGCCTACAACGTCCTCCAGGGCGCCGGCGCCCGCATCTCGAAGACGGAGTTCGTCGCCTGCCCCAGCTGCGGCCGCACGCTCTTCGACCTCCAGACCACGACCCAGCGTATCCGCACCGCCACCGGCCACCTCAAGGGCGTGAAGATCGCCATCATGGGCTGCATCGTGAACGGCCCGGGCGAGATGGCCGATGCCGACTTCGGCTATGTCGGCGGCGCCCCCGGCAAAATCAACCTGTACGTGGGGAAGACCGCCGTGCGTTTTAACATTCCCGAAACCGAAGCCGTGGACCGTCTGGTCGACCTCATCCGCGAACAAGGCCGTTGGATGGAGCCCGCCACGGCGGGGTGAAAACAGGTGAAATCCTGGCAACAAAATAAACGCTCCTCCACGCCACCGCTCCGGACCAGCCCTGCCACGCCCTCGTAACCGCCCCGTGAGCGTTTCGTCGCCTCCGCGGCTTGCAGGATCCGGCCACCGGCCGGACCGTTCCGGACCCGGATCCCGCCAATCCGTGGCAACAAAAAAAACGTGTTTTTTCGCCCCCCGGAATCGTTGTTAACAAGTTGTGGAGAAGTTGGCCTTGAAAGGCCTATCCGCGCTTGCGCTATGCTTCGGTTTTCCACTGCCTGAACTCCGTTCGGCGCGCTCTTTGGCAACTCTCCTGTCGGCGACGATCGAAACCCTCCCCTGCCTCTAGACACTAAGCACTGCTCATCAATACCTTACACACCGTCGGCCGGGCTCGCCCCGCCATTGATGTTCAGTCCCTCAACTTTCCCGTCTTCCGGGTCCGATTTTCCCTCGATAGCAGAGCTACCAGCCAGCACGTTCCGGATCGTTTGTGAATAGCTGAGCCGTAACCTCCTGCAATGCCCTCGACCACCACCTCTTCGAATCTCTGGGAAACCGTGAAATGCGACCTCAAGGGTCTCTTTCCCGATGAAGTCTTCCAGATGTGGTTCGAACCCATCGGCTGCGTCGAAGCCACCGACGATTCTCTCGTCCTCGGCGTGCCCAACGAGTTCGCCGCTATTTGGGTCCACGACAACTACCTCGACCTGATCACCCAGCGCGTTCGCCTCACCTCCGGCCGCATGGTCAGCGTCACGCTTCGCAAGACCGAGGCCACCGGCGCGGCCGCCGCCGCCAACCGCCTCGCCGCGACCACCGAGACCGCCAAGCCCTCCCGGACCAACGGCCACGCCCGTCGCCCCCGGATCGACGACCGCCTCGCCACCTCCAATCTCAATCCGCGCAACACGTTTGAGAACTTCGTCGTCGGCTCGAACAACCAGCTCGCCCACGCCGCCTCCATCGCCGTCGCCCAGGCCCCCGCGCAGGCCTACAACCCCCTCTTCATCTACGGCGACACCGGCCTCGGCAAAACCCACCTCATGCACGCGGTGGGCCACCAGATCCTCCGCAACAATCCCGACGCCAAGGTCGCGTACCTCTCGTCGGAGAAGTTCACCAACGAGTTCATCCACGCCATCCAGGAGAACACGCTGACCAAGTTCCGCCAGCGCTACCGCCACGTCGACGTCCTCCTCATCGACGACATCCACTTCCTCTCCGGCAAGGAGCGCATCCAGGAGGAGTTCTTCCACACCTTCAACGAGCTCTTCGAGGCCCAGAAGCAGATCTACCTCTCGAGCGACCGCCCGGCCAACGAGATCCAGAAACTGGAGAGCCGCCTCGTCTCGCGCTTCCAGTGGGGCCTCGTCGTCGACCTCCAGACCCCCGACCTCGAGACCCGCGTCGCCATCCTGCGCACCAAGGCCGCCACATTGAAGGCCGACCTCCCGGCCGACGTCATCAACTTCATCGCACAGCACATCTCGAAGAACGTCCGCCGCCTCGAGGGCGCCCTCATCAAGGTCGCCAGCTACGCCGCCCTCACCAACCGCCGCGTCGACATCCCGACCGTGGAGATGCTCCTCAAGGACATGCTCATCGAGCAGGCCCAGAACCAGCTCACGATCGAGACGATCCAGAAACGCGTGGCCGACTACTATCAGCTCCGCCACAGCGACATGCTCTCCAAGCGGCGGCCCAACAACATCGCCATCCCGCGCCAGATCGCGATGTACCTCGCCCGCCTCCTCACCAAGCACTCGCTCGCCGAGATCGGCGAGAACTTCGGCGGCCGCGACCACGGCACCGTCATCCATGCCTGCAAGTCCGTCGAAGCGATGATGGAGCAGAGCGACCAGACCCGCACGAGCATCGAGTTCCTCAAGAACCAGCTCGCAAAATAGCCCGCCGTCCGCGCCGGCCATTCTTCGGGGGAGCCGCCGGAGCGGCTCCCCGTTTTCATTCCCAGGATCGGCCCGCTTCCGGCCCCCGGGTCGCCATATTCCACCGCTTGCCAACCAAGGCCCTGCGCCGCAAAGTCCGCGCCCTCTTCCGCATCATGACTCTCTCCCCCGAACAACGCGCCACCGTCGCCCAGTGGGTCGCCGCGGGCGACTCCCTCGCCGCCATCCAGCGCAAGCTCACCGAAGAGCTCAAGCTCTCCATGACCTATATGGAAGTGCGCTTCCTCGTCGACGACCTCGGGCTCGAGCTCAAGTCCCCCGGCCCCGCCCAGGCCCCCCCCCCCCCCCCCCCCCGCCGGCCCCCCCCCC
>JAEXPL010000326.1 GCA_023446865.1 Verrucomicrobiota bacterium
TTTCCGGCCGGGCCCGCAAGGCCCGGCCTTTTTCGTGTCCGCGCGTGCCAGGAAACTAGAAACTCGTTTGTAGTTTCCATGGTTTCATGACCGCCAAACGTTCCACTCCACCGACTCCGCCCGCGAGCGCCGCCGCCCAGACCGCGGCCGCACCCGGCGCCATCGCCCGGATCGCCGCCGCCGCCCGCCGCCACTTTATCGCCTTCGGTTTCGCCCGCACCACGATGGACGATCTCGCCGGCGAGCTGGGCATGAGCAAGAAGACGCTCTACCTGCATTTCCCAGGCAAGGAAGCGCTCGTCGCCCACATGATGGAGACGAAGATCGCCGAGGTGCGGAAGGGCATGAAGGCGCTCGTCGAGGACGAGTCGGTGCCGGTCATCGAGCGTGCCCACCGCATGATGGCCTTCATCGTGCGCCAGATGAGCGAGGTCTCGCCGGCCTTCCTGCGCGACCTCGAGCGCCACCACCCCGCGCTCTTCGCCCGCATGGAATCCGTGCGCGCCGAGATCCTCCCGCAAGTCTGGGGCAAACTCCTGTCCGACGGCGCCGCCGAAGGTCTCGTCCGCCGCGAACTCGACCCCGCCTTCGTCTCGGAGATGGCCCTCGCCACCGTCCAGAGCCTCCTCCGGCCCGCGACCCTCGACCGCCTCCAACTCCCGCCGCACGAGGTCGTCGATCGCGTGCTCACCATCCTCTTCAACGGCATCCTCACTCCTGCCGGCCGCAAAGCCTATGAAAAAGGTCCGTCCCGCTAACCCGTTCCGCCGGCCCCTCCGCGCTGTCTCGACCCTGTTCGGCGTCGCGCTTCTGCTCGGCGCGCTCACCGGCTGCAACCGCCACCGCGCCGATCTCTTCCTCGGCTATGTCGAGGGTGATTACCTCTACATCGGCGCGCCGCTCGCCGGCCGCGTCGAGTCGCTCGCCGTCGAGAAAGGTGCGCAGGTTGCCGCCGGTGCGCCGCTCTTCGTGCTCGAACGTTCCGCCGAACAGGCCGCCCGCGCCGAGGCTTCCCAGCGCCTCGCCCAGGCCCGCGCCCGCCTCGACGACCTCCGCAAGGGCCAGCGCCCGTCCGAACTCGCCGCCGTCACCGCCCGCCTCGCCCAGGCGCGCAGCGCCGCCGAGCTCTCCGCCAGCGACCTCGCGCGCACCGAGCAACTCCACCGTACCGGCGTGCTGGCCGACGACGCCTTCGACCGCGCCCGCCTCACGCACACCCGCAACCAGCAAGCGGTGACAGAGCTCGAAGCCCAGCTCGCCACCGCGCAGCTCGGCGCACGCAGCGACGCCCTCGCCGCCGCCGAGGCCGATGTCGCCGCTGCCGAGGCGGCCGAGGCCCGCGCCCGCTGGTCGGTCGACCAGAAGCAGGTCGCCGCGCCCACCGCCGCGCTGGTGTTCGACACCCTCTTCCGCCCGGGCGAGTTCGTTCCCGCCGGCCAACCGGTCCTCTCGCTGCTGCCGCCGGCCAATCTCAAGGTGCGGTTCTACGTGCCCGAGGGCGAAGTCGCCGCCCTCAAGCTCGGCCAGACGCTCCGAGTCGCGATCTCCGGCACCGCCCAGCCGCTCGAGGCGCAGGTAAGCTTCATCTCCCCGCAGGCGGAGTTCACCCCGCCCGTCATCTACAGCCGCGAGAACCGCGCCAAGCTCGTCTTCCTCGCCGAGGCGCGCGTCGCACCCGCGATCGCCGCCACGCTCCACCCCGGCCAGCCGGTCGAAGTTTTTCCGGTGAGCCCGTCGTCAGTGGACCGTGGCCGGTAGTCCGTCTCCGCAATCCGAATCCGCCCACCGTCTACTGCAACCGCCCACCCAGCCGCGTACCGCAGCGCGTAAGCGCGAGGAACGCGGCGAGGAAGGCCAAAGGCCGCCCCCAACCGTCCACCGCATCACCGATGACAGCTCCGTTCGCCATCGACGTCCAAGGTGTCACCAAGCGCTTCTCCGGCCGCGCCGTCGTCGACCGCGTCGACCTGCAGGTGAAGCGCGGCGAGATCTACGGTTTCCTCGGACCCAACGGCAGCGGCAAGACCACCTTCATCCGCATGCTCTGCGGCCTGCTCACGGCCGACGAGGGCCGCGGCACCTGCCTCGGCTACGACCTGCGCACCCAGCAGGCCGAGATCAAGCGTCATGTCGGCTACATGACGCAGCGCTTCAGCTTCTACGAGGATCTCTCGCTGCGGGAGAACCTCGACTTCGTCGCCCGCATCTACGGCCTGCCCGACCGCCGCGCCGCGGTGGACCGCAGCCTCGAGCGCCTCGGGCTCGCCGCTCGCCAGACCCAGCTCGCCGGCCAGCTCTCGGGCGGCTGGAAACAGCGTCTCGCGCTCGCCGCCTGCCTGCTCCACGAGCCGCAGCTGCTCCTGCTCGACGAACCCACCGCGGGCGTGGACCCGAAGGCGCGCCGCGACTTCTGGGAGGAGATCCACCAGCTCGCCGCGCAGGGACTCACCTTCCTCATCACCACGCACTACATGGACGAGGCCGAGCGCTGCCACAGCCTCGCCTACATCGCCTACGGCAAGCTCCTCGCCCGCGGCACCGTGGCCGAGGTCGTGCGCGGCGCCGGGCTCTCCACCTGGCGAGTGTCCGGCCCCGAGCTCCACGCTTTGGCGACACGGCTGCGCGATCGCCCCGGCATCGAGCAGGTCGTCGCGTTCGGCGCCACGCTCCACGTCTCCGGCCGCGATGCCGCCAAGCTCGCCGCCGCGCTCGCGCCCTTCCGCGCCGGCCCGCACCAGTTCGAGCAGATCCCGTCCGGCCTCGAGGACGTCTTCATCGGCCTGATGGACACCGCCAACGACAACTTCCGATGAAACTCTCCGGCCTCAGTTTCTCGCGGTTCTGGGCAGTCGTGCTCAAGGAGTTTATCCAGATGCGCCGCGACCGCGTGACGTTCGCGATGATGGTCGGGATCCCGCTGCTCCAGCTCGTGCTCTTCGGTTTCGCGATCAACACTGATCCGAAGCACCTCCCCACCGCCGTCGTCGTCGCCGACCAGGGTCCCTTCGCACGCACCCTCGTGCACGGGATGATCAACTCCGGCTATTTCGAGGTGACCCACCTCGTCGGTTCCGAGACCGAGGCCCGGGAGCTCCTCGACCGCGGCGACGCCCAGTTTGTCCTGAACATCCCGGTCGACTTCTCGCGCCGTATCCTGCGCGGCGAACGCCCGCGCCTCCTCCTCGAAGCCGACGCCACCGATCCCGCCGCCACCGGCAACGCCCTCGCCGCGATGACCCTGCTCATGCAGAGCGCGCTCGACCGCGACCTCGTGGGCCCCCTCGCGAAGCTGCGCAGCTCCGCGCCGCCGGTGGATTTCCAGACGCACCGCCGCTACAACCCCGAGGGCATCACCCAGTACAACGTCGTCCCCGGCCTGCTCGGCGTGGTGCTCACGATGACGATGGTGATCATCACCTCGCTCGCCATCACACGGGAACGCGAGCGCGGCACGATGGAGAACCTGCTCGCCACGCCGGTGCGCCCCGTGGAGGTGATGGTCGGCAAGCTCGTGCCCTACATCGCCGTCGGCTACGTGCAGATCACGCTGATCCTGCTCGCCGCGAAGTTCTTCTTCGTGGTGCCGATGCTCGGCAGCCTGCCGCTGCTCTACGCCTGCGCGCTGCTCTTCATCGCCGCCAACCTCATGATGGGGCTCACGTTCTCCTCGATCGCGCAGAACCAGCTCCAGGCCGTGCAGATGGCGTTCTTCTTCTTCCTGCCCTCGATCCTGCTCAGCGGGTTCATGTTCCCCTTCCGCGGCATGCCCGAGTGGGCGCAGTGGGTCGGCTCCTGCCTGCCGCTCACGCACTTTCTCCGCTTGGTTCGCGGGATTCTGCTCAAGGGCAACGGCCCCGCCGAAATCGCCGAGCACCTCTGGCCCATCGCCGTGTTCTTCGTCGCCGCGATGACCGTCGGCGTGAAGCGCTACCGGCAGACGCTGGACTGAGCGCGCCGCCAGCGCCGTCCGACCTGCGAGCTTCGCCGTTCGTCACAAAACCGCCGGCACACCGAGTCGCTCTGCGTACGGTGCGCGCATGAACGACTCCACGCCCGCCCCAGATTCCCGTCCGCCCGGCACCCGCAATCCCGCGGTCTGGCTCGCCGCCCTCTCGGCGGCGGGCCTGCTGGCCTACGGTTTGCCGACATTGCTCGCGCCGCCGGCCGTCACGCCCGAGATGCTCGTCTCGGGCGATTTCCGCGGCATCGAGGTCTCGCGGCTCTGGGGCGCGATCCAGTCGGGTGGCGCGCTGCTCTACGCCTCCGCGCTGCTCCCGTTGGTCGTGCTCTACGCCGTCGCCGAAATTCGGATCAGGCCGGTCGTGACGGCCGTGATCGCCAGCGCGCTGGCAGTCGCGCTCGTCATCGAAATCTTCTCCTACCTGCCCACGCTCGCGCTGCAGCTCCATCCGGTGCCCCCGCCACCGCCCGAGATCGCCCGTGCCCTCGGGCCCACCAATTGGATCCGCTTCGTCGCCCTCGACATCGCCGGCTTCTCCATCGCCTACGTGGCCGGCGGCACCATCACGTGGCTCTACCGCCGCCACAGTCCGCGACTCGCGTGGGCCTTTCTCTCCGGCATCGCGGTGTTCCTGCTCCACCTTCCCGTGCTTGCAGTCGCGCCGCGCGCCGCCGGCGCGTTGATGGGCGCCTCGATCTGCCTCTGCGTCAGCCTGCCCTTGCTGCTCGCCACTTTGGCCGCTCCGCTTACCACAGCGGCGCTCTGCCGTTCCCGTTTGAACCTCACCTGATCGCCTGACGCCTACGGGTGGACCCGCTTGCCCCCAAGCGGGTCGCCGACTCGGTCCACGGCTGAACCCCGATCCGGGGTAGACCAACATCGTCCGCGGCTGCTCCAGCCCATGACCGTGTTGGGGGCAACGCGGTCCACCTTGGTCAGCCTGTCGCGCGGCCAACGCTCACTCCCGGAAATTCCCGAAGCCGACGCTGATTTTCAGGTCGAGCCCGCGCACATGCGCAATCGCGAGCTGGAGCTCGTCGCGCTTCTTGCCGGTGACGCGCACCTTCCCGTGCTCGATCGCCGCCTGCACTTTCAGGCCGCTGCCGCGGATCGACACCGCAATCTCCTTGGCGATGTCGGCCGGGATCGAGTCGCGCAACGTGAGCACCTGGCGCGCGCGGCCGGTCGACGACGTCTCCAGCTTTCCGATCTCGACGTTCTTCTGGCTCACGCCGCGCCGCGACAGCCGGTCCTGCAGCACCTCCAGCACGGCCTCGAGCTTGAACTCCGACTCGGCCGAGAGCGTGATGAGGTTCTTCTCCTCGACCATCTCCCACTGCACGCCGCGGAAATCGAAGCGCGTCTGCAGTTCCTTGCGCACCATGTTGGTGGCGTTCTTGACCTCGGTGAGGTCCACCTCGCAGGTGATGTCGAACGACGGCATGCCGGAAATCAAGCCGCCGGCGCCGTCCCGGCGCCAGCGGCAAAAGGCGCCTCAGAAGCTATTCAAGAAATCGTTGCTTGCCTTCTTCGAAGCCTCCTTGTCGTAACGCACATACCAGTTGCCGTAGCCGCCGACATCACGGTAGTCCGGAACATTGCCGGAACGTTCGAGATCCTCACGCGACATCACCGATTGGTAGTAGATTACCGTAGTCACCTGCACCTCCACACCCGTGGCTGCCTTGGCGACGACCACGATCTGATACGTGTAGATGGAGGACCACGAACTCTCCGTCCAAAGACGCGAGACCAGCAAATGGCGACGTTCGTCACAGACTCGGAGTCCAGCCTTCTGGAAGTACGTCTTCGCCTTGGTCCAGACCGCCGCCACATCCTCGGTTGGCAGAGTTCGGCGGCCGGTCGGGAACAGGCCGATATCCGGATTGTCACGCTTGCTCAGAATCTCCTCGAGCGCGAGAGGAGCGAAGGCACAATCCACCTCAATCGTCTTGCCGAACTCGGCGAGCACCTCCCGCTTCACCGAGCGATACCCAGGCGCTTCAAAAACCAGTTGTTGGCGACCGCCGGTGGCGATGGCCGCCGTACCCTCCGCAACCGGCAGTACTTGGCCATTGCATGTAACTCGCCAAGGCAGCCCGTCAGGCTTGATGCTGAACCGCAACTGCGTCGGGAGGAACTGGGGCTTCCACGTAAACCGCGCTGTGACATTTTCCTCGACCTCGAAGGTGGATTCGAACGGTTGCATTGCCTCGTGCACAATTCGCAGCGTGTGCGGGCCCACGGCCAGTCCGTCAAGGATGCGTCCGTTCTCCAAATCCGCGCTGCGTTCACCGTCGACCCGAACCTCGGGCGCCGGGAGCTGGTCGGGCCATCGGGAGGATAGCACAAGATCGACCCGCCCGCGGGCGATCGCGGCACCTCCATCACGCCAGGCAAGCTTCACCGGCTTGTCGCTCGACACGGCCACCTTCCACTTCGTCGTGAGTTCGCGCCAGGCCTGTAGCTTGAGCGCCTCGGGCACATCGCTGTTGTCGGCGATCTTCAGGAACGCCGCATAGTCCTTCTCGAAGAGGCCGCGCAGCGTGCTCGACAACGTGTCCTTGGCCCGCGCGACGACGCGCTCCGCCACCTGCACCTCGGTCTCCTGCGTCTTGCGCTGGTTGAGCAGCTTCGAAACACCGTCGAGCCCGCCCTCGCCGGCCTTGATGGCGGCGTCGAGCTTGGCCAACGCGGCTTGGCGCGCGGCCAATTCCTGCTGCGCTGTCGCCAGCGCCCGATAGGGTTTCTGGCGTTCGTCCTCTTCGCGCTTCACCACCGCCGCGCGCACGGCCTGCCCAAACGCCTTCTGCTGTTCCTGCCACGCGGCGAGCTTCTCCGCGCAGGAGGACTCGCCCACCACCGCCGTCTCGGCCGGTGCTTTGCCACGCGGCACGAAATGATCGCGCTGCGCACCCAACGGCGAGGCGGGTTCATCCACGTCGTCCACCAGCCATGGCACCACCTTGAACATGTTGCGAAGCGTGACCAGGAATCCCCAGGGGCGCGCCTGCTTGCGCAAAGTTACGACGAAATCACAGGCGAACGCCTCGCCTTGTTTGAACTTCAACACCGCCAACGCAGGTTGCCCGGCTGGAGCGGCAACTCGCTCCTGCGCGGAAAGCCCTTGGTTGACGCGCAGTGCGTCGTTGAATGCAGCCTCGAGCGCCGCATTCGGCTCCGGAAGCGGCACCCCAAGGTCGGTCCGGGTGAAAAGTCCGTCGGCCAGCGCAACGCGATCCAGCAGCAGAATGTCGTCCGTCGCCTTCACGAGCACATGCAGTTTCGCCCGCAGGAGTCCGCCCCCAGCCGGCTCATAGGTGCAAGCGACGGAATCCAGCCGCGTCAGCGGTCCCCGATACTTGGCGGCGCCCGCCGCCGCCACCGTCCCGGGCGCCACCGCGACCGGCATTTGCGGCAGGCGGTTCGGATCCTCCGGCAGGTCAGCAGGGTCGACCCGCACCAGCCGGACGAGCTGATCCCGCACCGCTCCGAGCGGCGGCTCGCTCGGCCGACTATTGGCGAGTTCGCGGCAAAACGGCACCAGCCAGATCGAAGCCACGGCAAGCACCGCGATGCCTGCCGCAAGAAAGTGTTTCCGGCCCAGCCGTACCTGCCGCACCGAATCCGCAGCTTGGGTGACCGCGTCGGCTGCCGCGGTGCCGGCTTTCATGGTGGCCGCCGCGACGTTGCGCAGTTGCGCTTGGGTCTCCTGCACGGAGTCGCCCACCTTCTCCTTGAGCTCGGAATAGGGCACCCAGTCGGCGCCGTCCTCGTCGCGCACGAGGGTGCTCGCCTTGATCTCGCCGGCGAGCATGAGCTGCGAGAGGATCGCACGGGAGACGGGACCGGCTTCACCGCCGCTCTTGGTTTTGTAGAAGTAGCGCATCGTATCGGGGAGTTCGGGGTTGTGAACTGGCGAGGACTCAGCGCTTCGCGTCGATGAGCGACTGCATGAGGTTGCAGGCCTCGGCGGCCTTCTCGTAGGTCACGCTCACGTCCTCGATGACGGACGGCTTGAAACTGATTTCGAAACTCTTGCCGCTGAACTCGACGAATCCGAGCGTGAGCGCCTGGTTGAGCCGGTAGTAGAGCAGTCCGATCAGAAGACCCAGAGGATAGGAGACCAGCAGGCCGGCAGACGCCAGTGCGACGATCAATTGTCGATTCTCGACGCTTTTCCCGACGGGAGCGCACAAGAGGACGGGGAGGACAAAGTGCAGCACCCCCACCGCGAGCACCGCGAGGACGAGCGCCTGCTTCCACGGTTTCTTATACCCGTAAAAGGTGCTGCAGACGTTCTTCAGTGGTGTGATTTGCGTGATGTACCCGGCGGCTTGGGCGCTCGTGAAAAGCACCTTCTCGGCCGTCACCAGCAGGGTCACGCCCGCCTTGATCCGGAGCAGACCCTTCAGCCAGGAAAGCAGACCCGCGGCGCGGCCCTCGATGATGATATGGGGACCGCCTTGGGCGTTCTCGTTTACGTTCCAAGCCTTGATGACGTAGTCGGACATGGTGAGACGGATAGTTGGGGTTTACGGGGCAAGCGGAAGGAAGTGGACCGCCCGAACCTTGGGGCGCGCCGATTGTGGGATACGTCGGCGCTCAGAAATAGCACTACCTTCATTCCTTGCTGGCAAGCCATGATCGGCCATCCGCGACAGAACTTCACCGCCAGCGCACAAACCCCGCTCACAATTCTCATTGCCCGACTGCCCGGGATCGGCGCCCTTGTCGGCATGGGACAGAAATACTTGCCGACGATCCGCGACCGGAAACTAGCTCAGCGCTTCCAGTGGCAGCAGCGTGTCCGCATGCAGAAGGAGCAGCCTGTCGTGCCGTCTCAACCACCCGCGCAACCGGCCAGCCCGGCCGCCCCCGCCACGGTCGCCGCACCTGCCGCGGCAACCGAGCCGGCCGCCCCAGTCAAAGCGTCGAAGTCCAAGGCCCCCGCGAAGTCGCCCACCTCGGCGAAACCGAAGACTCGCACGCCCGCCAAGGCCAAGCCGGCGACGGCAAAGAAGCCCGCGGCAAAACGTGCCGCGAAATAGCCGGCGCCCGACCGCTCCCCCGCCATCGCCGTCGAGCACTCGACGCTGACCGCGTGTCCGCCGCCTCAGCCCAGCGGCGAGTTGCGCCAGTCCACGGGCAGCAGCGAGGCGATACCGTGGGTGGTCATCTGGTAGTAGAGCCAGAACACCGCGGCGCCGAGCGCGATGAGGAAGATCATTTCGCCCAACCCGCCCGCACTGCTCTTGCTCGTGCGGTGGAGTGTCTGCACCAGTTTCTCCAGCGCCGGCGAGAGGAGAAACGCCACCACCGTGCCGCCGAACAGCACGAGCACCATCACGACCACCGTGCGCAGAAAGGGGTCGTCGACCAACTCCGCCTTGTAGCTCACCACGTTGTTCGCGAGGTTGAGCAACAGCAGCAGGCAAGGAAGCACGTAGTAGTTTTTGACGGCTGCGGCCTTCTTCATCGGTCCGCCCAGCGTGCGAACCCCGCCGGCGTTTTTCAACTCTGCCCGTGCGCCCCGCCCCACCGGCTCCGGCAGTTTCACGGTTCCTTTTCCGGCCGCGGTCCCCGCCCTCTCTCCGCCGCGCCCGCCGCGGCCGACCACCGTCCACCCAGCCGCGTAGCGCGAGGAGCCGCGTTCCAGTTGGTACGCGGCTGGAAACGCGGCGAAGGAGGCCGCAGGCCGACCCTCCACCGCTCACCGTCCATGGTCCACGGGGCACCGTCCACCGGCAACCGCTCACCGGTCACCGGACACCGGTGCCCACCGCTGCTACGCCGCCTGCAGGTCGCGCACCGCCCGCATCACCGCGGCGCGATTTTCCACGCCGAGCCGCGCGAGCATCTGTTCGAGATGCTTCTCGACTGTGCGGGCGCTGATGCCGAGCACCAGGCCGATCTCGGCGTTGGTCTTCCCGTCGGCCACGCAACGCGCGATGCTCGCCTGCCGCGGCGTCAGTCCGAGCCCGCGCCCGATCGCCGCCACGTCGGCCGGTCGCACTTCGCGCAACCATAGTCCGGCCAGGCCGCCCACCGGATCCCAGCGACAGTGCACGGAGAGCTGCGTGCCCTCGGCGCCCTCGAGAAACCACCGGCAGCCCCCTATCGCAGCGTGGCCGCCCGCCATCCGGACCAGCAGGTCGCGCGGCACACGCGCGGCATCCTCGGCCACGCCGTACCAGCACCGCAGCAGCCGCCGCGCGGCGGGCGTGGCGTCGACGATCCTGCCCCCAGAGTCGATTGCCGCCGTGCCACAGTCGGCCAGCTCCGCCGCCCCGTCGCGCACCGCCAGCGCGGCCTCACGGAGCCGGCGTTCGCGCAGCAGATCCATCGCCCGGTGCAGGTGCGGGCGCAGCGCCTCGCTGCACGCTAGGTCGGCGGCGGAGAACTCCGGCTGGTCGGTGCGGTTGAGGCCGACCACCCACACGGCACCCTCGCGCACAGTCTCCGCTCGTCCGATACTGAAAGTGATCTGGGCGCTCAGGCCGTTGGGACGGTAGTAGCCCGCGATGAACGGATTGCTGCGCAGCGCGGTCTCGCCGGCCACGTCGCTCAGCCGCAGCGAACAGTGCGCCGGCTCGCCGGTGAGGCGCTCGAGCGTGGGGTGCCGGTGGAGATGCGCCGTGATCGGGGCGTCGGTGGCGACCCGGCCCTCCCGGCGCAACGAGGACCAGGACTCCATGTGGTTCGGTCGCAGCGACACCGCGTTGAGCACGGCCGAGTAGCACGGGACCGCCCGCGCCAGCGCCGCCATCATCCGGTGCTCGGGCGCGTCGCTGTCGACCGCGGCATAGAGCTCGCCCACCTCATGCCAGAGCAACGCCGTCCGTTCGGGCGGCACGCCGAGGATCTGCCTGGATGCGGGTGCGTTCACAGTGGCGCGACGCCCTCAGCTCTAGCCCGCCCCCGGTTGGCGGCAAGCGGCCGGCCCGCCCGGACGGGCGAAAGTAGCCCGGCCTGTCCCCGCACCTTCGGCACGTGGGAAAAACTTCTACGTGGGAACACGTATAGGGCCCCGGCGCCGTCTGCGGTAGGATCGCCGCGTCGCCCCCGGTCCTACCCGGCCGGAAGCGGTCCTCCAACTGCGGTCCATCCTTCACTCACATGAACTCCTCGGTCTCCCATTGGATGGCCTGGGAGGGCGGCGTCGACCTCGTCGCGCTGACCCGTCCCGGCCTCGCCCTGCCCAACGTCATCATCCACGTCGCCCGCCTCGTCCACACCCCGGTCGGCTCCGCGCCCGCCGGCATGCTCTTCTGGCAACCCGACCCCGCCGCGCCTCCGGCCCTGATGGGCTTCGTCTCCCCCGACGCGAAAGTCGGGGCGTACTTCGGCCCGCACATCTTCGCCGACACGCCCTTCGCCCAAGCCCCGGTGCTGCTCGCCGACATCGCGATCGAGGTCGGGGCGGACTTCGTCAGCGCCCGCGTGGCCGTCGCGGGCCGGATGTTCCGCACCCGCCTCACCGGCCTGCAATCGCCCACCATCGTCCAGCGCCCGCCCGGGCCCGCCACCCCGTTTGTGCAGCAGGGCGTGGAAGCCGCCGCGGCGCGCGCCGAACTCTGGGTCGACGACGTTCCCGTGGCCCTGCTCGTGCCACCCGTCGGGCTCTCCGGCGGACCCGCGGCCGTCTCCGCGCCGTGCGGGCTCTACGCCCGCTGAAGCCGCCGCCCGCGCCATGTCCGCCCCGCTCTGGCAACCGCGCACCGACGGCGCCGCCCGCCTCCTCGGGCTGGGCGGAGCCGTCGGCGGCGCCGGGGTCCTGTACTGGCAACTGCTCCTGCCGCTCCAGCAGGCCCGCGCCGGACAGGAGCGTCTCACCTATTCGCTCACCCTGATCGTGTTCGGCGTCCTCTGGCTGCTGCTCGGCCTGTTCTGGCTGGTGCGCGGCCGCGCCGGCTACGACTGGGTGCGCTCCGCCCAGCACCGTCGCGGCCCCCGCACCGCCCTGCTCGTCGCCACGGCCGTCGTAGTGCTCGCCCTCCGGTTTCTCCTCTCCCGCCAACTCGTCGCCCTCGGCTACTCCGAGTAGCCGCCGCTCCCGTCCCGCCATGCACCGCCTCCTCTTTTCGATCACGCTCGCCACGATCCTCTCCGTCCCGGCCCGTCTCCCGGCCGACACCGCTCCGCTCGAGCCCGCGGCCGACCAACCGGCCGCCGAACCCCGGGCGCTCTTCAGCACCGGCTCGCGCCTCGTCTACACCGTCAGCGGCGGCAAGGTCCTCGTCGTCGACATCGTCGACTACCCGCGCCGCGACGGCCCCGTCGCCTTCCGCTTCCAGTTCTCCCGCCTCGGGCCCGAGGGCACGGTCACCCTCACGTCCGCCGCCCTCCGCGAGGCCACGGCGCTCCACAACTACTTCGAGCACGGCGCCGTCACCCTCGCCGACCGAACCTCCGTCTGGCTCTCGCAGAAAGTCTTCGCCGCCGCCAAGGCCGGCGAGCCCGTCACGCTCGATCTCGGTCCCGACGGCACCGCCACCTTCACGCTCGATCCCGAGGGCGGCGGCTTCCTGCCGCTCTCCATCGACCCCCTTCGCTACGGCAACCTCGGCGCCATCGGCACCCTCCTGCTCCGTTCGGCCGACGGCAAGACCATCCGCGTCCACGACGACGCCGACTCCCCGCTCATCGTCGAAATGGATACCGGCAGCTTCACTGTCGGTCTCGCCCTCCACCTTTGAACTTCCCGCCGCTCCCCGCCATGCACGCGCTCCACCGTTCCACCCTCCTCCTGGCCCTTCTCCTCGCCACCGCCCACGTCCGCGCCGACGACATCTACGACCGCCTCGACGCCGCCAACAACCGCGGCAGCTACGCCGAGGCCGTCGCCGTCGCCGACGAGTACCTCGCGCAGAATCCACGCGACGGGCACGTGCTGGTTCGCCGCGGCCTCGGGCTGAGCTCCCTCGGCCGCACCCAGGATGCCGCCCTCGCCTACGCCCGCGCCCACGCCGCGTTCCTGCGTGCCGACGAGAACGTCCGCAGCCGCGCCATCGTCCTCACCAACCTCGCCGATGTCGTCCGCCGCTCCGGTGATCCCGCCGGCGCCATGGCCGACGCGTTCGCCGCCAAGCTCGTCGACCCCACGTTCCCACGCGCGCCCCTCGCCCTCGCCGAGGCGTGGTACGATGTCGGCAACCTCGCCGAGGCCAACGCGTTCCTCGCCCAGGCCCAGAAGCTCAACTCCGGCCTCCAGCGCACCTTCACCGCCGAGGGCGCCCAACAGCGCGGCACCGGCCGCACCCAGCCCAATGACAAAGCGAATACCGATGCCGACTTCTCCGCCGCGGCCGCCGCCTACACCGCGAAGGACTACGAGAAGGCCGTCGCCCTCTACGACCGCATCGTCGCGCTCCAGCCCGGCAACGCCGGCGCCTGGGGCAACCGCGGCAACGCCCTCTACGCCCTGAAACGCTACCCGGAGGCTGTCCTCAGCCAGACCCACGCCGCCGTCTTCTCCGGCGCCAACGGGCAGGCGAAGGAGACCGCCCGCCATCTCGCCAACCGCAGCAACTCGTGGGTCGCGCTCGAGGAATACGAGGCCGCGCTCGTCGACTGCGAACTCGCCACCACCTTCGCTCCCGATTTCGCGTTCGCCTGGTCGCGCCTCGCCGCGGCCGCCTTCGCCTACGGCGATGCCGCCCGCGCCGACACTGCCCAGGCCAAGGCGCACGAGCCCGACTCCACCAACGCGGCCAAGACCCACGACCCGCAGAAAGCCGCCACCAACGCCCTGCGCCGCCGCGCGACCGCCGGCGACCGCGCCGCACTCGTCGCGCTCGTCGACACCGCCGCCGAACACCACCCCGAGCTCTTCGAGGGCAATCCCGCCCGCACCACCGCCATCGCCGTGCTCGACCGCCTCCTCGCACTCGCGCCGCAGGATGCCGCGCTCCTCGTCCTCCGCGCCCGCGCCGAGAACGCCCCCGAGGTCACCAGTCGGCTGACCACCGCCGAGGGCGCCGTCGCGTTCCTCGACCGCGCCCTCGACGCC
>JAEXPL010000347.1 GCA_023446865.1 Verrucomicrobiota bacterium
CCCCTCTTCCTCCCCCCCGCCCCCGGGGCGCCCGGCGGCTGCGAGCGCCACACGCCCGTGCTCGGCCCGGCCGCACTCAAAGCGCGCGTCGCCAACGAGCGCATCGGCGACGGCCGTTACCGGCCGCTGACCAATGTCATCGGTTGCTGGCTGCTCGAGGGCGTGATGAAGGAGTTTCCGGATCGCCCGCAGGCCGAGGAGGAACGCGCCGCGCTCAACGCCGCCGCCGCCGCCCTCCCCGCGCCCAAGCTCCTGCTCGACACCACCGATCCCGCCTTCGCCAACCCGCCCTCGATGCGCGCCGCGATCAACGACCACCTCCGGGCCCGTGGCGCCACACCGCCCAAGGATCTCGCCGGCTACCTGCGCCTCATCTGCGACTCGCTCGGCCAGGGCCACGCCAACGCCAAGGCCAACTTCGAGCAGATGACCGGACGGAAGTTCAACCGCATCCTCGTCGTCGGCGGAGGCTCGCGCAACAGGCTCATGTGCCAGGCCACGGCCGACGCCGCCGGCATCCCGGTCGTCTCCTTCAGCCTCGAGGGCACCGCGGTCGGCAACATCGCCAGCCAGCTCATCGCCCTCGGCGCCGTGAAGGACAAGGCCGCCTTCCGCGCCGCCCTCGCCCGCAACCTCGAATCCACGACTTACACCCCCTGTAGGCCAGGGCGCTGACCTGGCCGGCCACGTCACCGCCGTGGCCTACAGCAACCAAAGCCCAAAGCGCCTCCGTTCCTGATTCCCTGATTTCCACATCTTCCCGTTCCGCAATCCGCGTTCCCCAATCCGCAATCTTCCCGCCGCCATGCCCACCGCCAAACAAGTCTCCGCCGCCTACAAGCTCGCCCGCGCCGCGTACGCCGACCTCGGCCTCGACACCGAGGCGGCGATCGCGAAGGCGCTTTCGCTCCCGATCTCGCTCCATTGCTGGCAGGCCGACGATGTCCGCGGTCTGGAGACACCGCGGGATGGCCTCGACTCCGGCGGCATCATGGCCACCGGCGGCTACCCCGGCCGTGCCCGCAACGGCGACGAGATGCGCGCCGACCTCGACGTCGCCCTCCGCCTCCTCCCGGGCCCGCAGCGGCTCAACCTCCACGCGTTCTACGCCGAGACCGGCAAGCAGGTGGTCGACCGCGACGCCATCGCGCCGGAGCATTTCTCGCAGTGGCTCGCGTGGGCGCAGGCGCGGAAGGTCGGCCTCGATTTCAACCCGACCTACTTCGCCCACCCGAAGGCGGCGTCGGGCTTCACGCTCTCGCATCCCGACAAGGCGATCCGCCAGTTCTGGATCGCGCACGGCCAGGCCAGCCGCCGCATCGCGCAGCACTTCGCCAAGAAGCTCGGCTCGCCCTGCGTCATCAACCACTGGATTCCCGACGGCGCCAAGGACGCCCCGGCCGACCGCTGGTCGCCGCGCGCGCGCCTCGTCGAGTCGTACGACGCGCTCATCGCCGACAAGACGGTGAACCGGAAGCTCTGCGTCGACGCCGTCGAGGGGAAGCTCTTCGGGCTCGGCAGCGAGGAGTACGTCGTGGGCTCGCAGGAGTTCTACTCGAGCTACGCGCAGAGCCGCGGCCTCGTGCTCTGCCTCGACCTCGGCCACTACCACCCCACGGAGTCCGTCGCCGACAAGGTCTCGGCGCTCATGCAGTTCCACCCGCGGATCCTCCTGCACACCAGCCGCCCGATCCGCTGGGACAGCGACCACGTCGTCATCCTCGACGATCCGGTGCGCAACCTCTTCCTCGAGATCGCGCGCGGCGACGCCTGGGACCGCGTGTTTGTCGCCCTCGATTTCTTCGACGCCTCGATCAACCGCATCGCCGCCTACGTGATCGGCGCCCGCGCCACGCGCCAGGCGATCCTTGCCGGCCTGCTCGATCCGACGAAACAACTCCGCGCCGCCGAGACCGCCGGCCGCGGCCACGAACGCCTCGCCTTCATGGAGCTCGCGAAGTCGCTCCCGTGGGGCGCGGTGTGGGACGAACTCTGTGCCCGCGCCGAGGTCCCCGCCGGCGCCGACTGGCTCAAGGAAGTCGCCCGCTACGAGGAGAGCGTGCTCGCGAAACGGTGATCGACCGCCCACCGCCGCCCGTTTGAAGGTAGGGCGAGGCGTCCCCGCCGAGCCGCAGCTGCACCAGCTCACCGGGGCCGTTCGTCCTTCCAACCGAACCCTTAATCACCAGTTCGGCAAATACGATGAGCCGCAATATCCTCTACGCCTATGTCGACGGTTATGACCTCGAGGATGTCGCTGCTGCGCTCGAGGCTGACATTACTACCTTCCTGAAGGCACTCGCGTGGCCGGTCGGAAAAGCGTGGTTGGTCAGCCAGCGCGATTCGGAGAAGGTACGATCGGGCGACATGCCTCGATGGGATCTCGGCATTAACCTCGAGCTTACCGAGACGCGTGAGGAGATGATTCCCCACTTCGCGAAGGTCGAGGATCTTGCGGTCTTTCTCCGCAGCCAAAGCGAGAAGGTCGGCCGCGAATTCGTTCTTGGTATTTCCGACACCTCCACCCGCGATAATTGGGAATTCGCATTCATCGGAGTTGAACCAGTGAATATCGAACGGATTCGGAGAGCGCTCCTCCCATGAGTAGGGATACAGGCAAATCGTCGAACCAGATCTAGCCACCTGCCAAACCACACTTTGATGCCTGCCCCCCGCCAACTCCCCGGCCCCGACCCCCGTGACCAGCTTATGGCCACGTGCCTGTGCGACGCGTACTATGCGGA
>JAEXPL010000351.1 GCA_023446865.1 Verrucomicrobiota bacterium
TTCAGGATGAGCGGGATGTGCGCGAACTTCGGCGGCGTGACGCCGAAGGCCTTGAAGAGCTCGACGTGCTTGCTCGTGTTCGAGAGGTGGTCCTCGCCGCGGATCACGTGCGTGATCTGCATGGCGATGTCGTCGACGACGTTGACGAAGTGGAAGACCGGGTTGCCGTCGGAGCGGAAGATCACGAAGTCCTCGTCCTCGGTGCGCTCGACGCGGCCGCGGATGAGGTCGTCGATGACGGCCGGGGTGTTGGCCACCTTGGTGACGGTCTTCTTGCGGTGGTCGTCGAAGACCTCCGAGCGTTCCCCGAGGAGCTTGAAGTAGATGGCGCCGTCCTTCTCGTAGGTGCGGCCGGCGGCGGTCAGCTTCGCGAGGTACTCGCGGTAGACGGCGTCGCGCTCGCTCTGACGGTACGGGCCGAAGTCGCCGCCCTTGCCCGGGCCCTCGTCCCAGTCCATCCCGAGCCACTTGAGGCTGTCGTAGATGACGCTGAGGAAGGCCTCGCTGTTGCGCTCCTTGTCCGTGTCCTCGATGCGCAGGACAAAGGTGCCGCCGGTGTGGCGGGCGTAGAGCCAGTTGAACAGCGCGGTGCGGGCGCTGCCGATGTGGAAGAACCCGGTCGGGCTGGGAGCGAAACGGACGCGGACTTTGTTCGTGGCCATAGGAGAAAACGTGGGCGCATGAGGCGCGAGCCCCGGGGAAAAGACAAGAGCCGATCGGGCGGGTCTGTGTGCCTCCTTCACCTCGCCCGCCTCCGAACAGGAGCCCGGCGGTTGTGCTTTGGAGTCCATACCGGCGATCCCGCGGACGCCCGACAGCCGCTCCGGCACAACTCCGATTCGGCGACTTGCGGGTTGTCACCGATTCCAGGCGATGGCACTCGGTCACGACGTCCCCAACATGAAGTACCTCTCGCTGATCCTGTCCGTCGCACTCTGTGCCTTCTTCATCGGCGTCCTCCGAAGCGACGGCGGCGGCCGCATGACCCCTTACGCGGGAATGGGACGTGCGATCATGGCCCTCTTCGTCGGCGCAATCTCGGGCGTGCTGGTGCTGGTCCACGCCATAGTGATGGCGGTGAGTCTGGCCAAAGGGAACCCGCTGTCGCCAATCTACTATGCCAGCGTGGTCTTCGCCGCTATTCCCGGAATGGTTATCGGGTGGCGCGCGCTCACGAAGAGCCTGTAGGCAAGCTCCGCAGCCTCCGCAGGCGGCCGCGCCGTTGCCGCCGCTCCCCCTTCCCAACCGTTTACGTTCACGACCGTGAAGGTAAACGGTCCGCGCAAACGGATCACGCCGCGCTCAGCGCGCGAGGGCGGCCTGCAATGCCGCCAGCTTCATGGCGTCCTTGCGGCCCGGAGCCGACTCGACGCCGCTGTTTACGTCGATCATCTCCGCCCCAGTGGCGGCGACCGCGGCGGCGGCATTCTCCGGGGAAAGGCCGCCAGCAAGGATCCAGCACTTCGCCGGATGAGTCTCGCGATAACGGCGGAACTTCGCCCAGTCACCCGTGTGGCCCGTGCCGCCGAAGCTGTCGGCGCGATAGGTGTCGAACAGCCACGTGTCGGCCAGCGCCAGCAGTTCGGGCGCGATCTCGATCTCCGGCGGCAGCTTCGGCACGAGCCAAAGTCGCGCCGCACCAACCGCGGCCGAAGCGCGGCGCGCCGCCTCCGTATCGGTCACCGGAAAATGGACTTGGAAGAACTCGAACCCCGCCGCCTGCGCCGCGCTGAGCTCGTCGACCGTCGGTGCGACCATCACCGCGACCCGCGGCAATGCCGGTAACTGCGGCCGCAGCGCCGCGAAGCGCTCCAGCGGCAGGAAGCGCGGCGACTTCGCGTAGAGGATGAATCCCAGGAAATCCGCGCCGATGCCGGCGGCCACCACGGCGTCTTCCGCCGAGGTGAGGCCGCAGACCTTGACGCGAAGGGATCCGATCATCCCGGGAATGCGTTGACGGACGCGATCACGTGGTCGACCTGCGCGTCGGTGAGCTCGGGGAAGATCGGCAAGCTCACGCAGTTGGCGCAGATGCGCTCTGCCTGCGGGAACGCGCCGGGCTTGTAGCCGAGCGACGCGTAGCACGGCTGCAGGTGCAGCGGCATCGGGTAGATGAGGTCGGTGCCGATCTCGGCCTTGGTGAGGTGCTCGCGCAGCGCGTCGCGCCGCGGATGCGTGACGGTGAATTGATGGAACACCGCCTCGCCCCACTCCGGTACCTGCGGTACGGATAGGCCGGCGAGTCGCAGCCCGGCCCGGTAACGCCCGGCGATCGCGCGCCGGCGTGCCGTCCAGCGGGCGAGGTGCTTGAGCTTCACGCTGAGCGCGCCGGCCTGCAGGCCTTCCATGCGGAAGTTGCCACCGACCATGTCGTGATAATAGCGCCGGTCGGATCCGTGGACGCGCAGAGTGCGCACGCGCTTGAGGATGTCGGCATGTTTCGAAATCACCGCCCCGCCCTCGCCGCAGCCGCCGAGGTTCTTGGTCGGGTAGAAGCTGAACGTGCCCGCGTCGCCCATCAACCCGACGGGCCGGCCGCGGTACTGGGCGAGGTGTGCCTGCGCACAATCCTCGATCACCTTCAGGCCGCGTTCGGCGGCGAGCGCGAGGATCTCGTCCATCGGCGCCGGCTGGCCGAAGAGGTGCACGACCACGATCGCCTTGGTCTGCGGCGTGAGCGCCGCGCGAATCGTGGCGGCGGTCACGCAATAGTGCGCCGGATCGATGTCCGCAAAGACCGGACGCGCACCGATGTAGGTCGCGGTCCACGCCGAGGCGATGAAGGTGAAGGCCGGCACCACGATGTCGTCGCCCGGCCCGAGGCCGAGGGCGAGCGCCGCGAGTTGGAGCGCGCTCGTGCCATTGTCGACGCCCACCGAGTCGCCCGCTCCGCACGCGGCGGCGAACGCCTTCTCGAATTCCTCCACATCGCGCCCGAGGCAGAAGCGATTGCCGTCGAGCGTGGCGGCCCACGCGGCGAGAATCTCGGCGCGCAGGGGCTGATGCTGAAGCGTGAGGTCGAGGAACGGAACTTTCATGGAGCTTCGACTAATTCAGACCGCGCCGCGGGAATCCATGCCAAAGTCGGCGGTGCAATCCGCCACGGAACGATCCACCGGCGACTCCTCGAACGGTACAACGTGGCCGCGCGACAACCCTCACGGCTGGCCTGGCGTTCCAGCCTGCCGTGGTCGCAACTCGATCTCCGGATTGAGCAGGCAGACCGAGAGGCTCCGTGCCCGATCATCCTCGGCCTCCCGCACGCCGGGAGTGTCGGAGTGCACCCGCAGCCGGAACGTCCCCGCACGCACCGGAAACGCCGGCACGCGGATCAGCGACCACGTGTTGGTCAACCGGCCCCGCCACAACTCGCCCGCGTCCGAGGAGATCACCACCTCGCGCTCGTCGAGCGCGCGCGCCTTCATCGTGACCGTGAGTTCGCCCTCGGGTTGTTCCAACCAGCAACGCCCGGCCAGGACAGCGTCCTGCTGCGTCCAGGTCCAGCGGCTCCGGCGCGAATGCTCCCGGCCGTAGCAGCCGGCCTCGGCGCGGATGATCACCTCTCCAACCGCGCTGCGATCGGTGGCCCAGTCGCCCGGGTCCGGCAGCGGTGTCATCTCCACGAGGCCGGCCGGCACTGAGAGGTTGATGAACAGCAGCCACCATGCGGCCCGCCGTCGCCGCACCGCGAGGTAGTTGCAGACCAGGAGCAGCGGCAACAGCACGCGCAGTGAGGCGCCGAACACCCCTTCCCACACCGCCTCGCCCAGCACCGCCATCAACACCAGCGACCCCGCGCCGAACCTCCACCACCGATTGTGCGGTCGCCAGTGCCAGAGCAGAAACACCGCCTGCACCGTCACCGCGAGGGTCGCGAGGGTCGAGGTGACGCCGAGCAGCGGATCGCGCCAGTCGAGCAGGTAAACCAGCTCCTCCCGCCACTCCCCCAGGAGACCGGCGCCCGGCCACGCGAAATTTCGGAGTCCGCCAGAGTGAGGGCCCACCTGCCAGCGGATGTAGAGCAGCCAAAGGAGCAGTGGCACCAGCGCCCCGATCACCCAACCCGCTTGGATCAACCACTCCCTCCTTCGTGCGCTCCAGCCCGGCAACAGCCCCCAAACACCGGCCAACATGGTCTCGCGCGTGAGCAGACTCGCCGCCAGCCAGCCGGCCATCGCGCCCTCACGCCGCCGCGCCGCCGCCCGCATCGCCAGCACGAACACGAGCAGCGCCGGCAGGTCGGTAAGCGCGTTGCGGACACTCGCGAGCATCCCGGCCGAGAACATCACGCCGGCCCACGCGCCCAGGCCGGCCCAGCTGCGCTCCGCCCGAAGCAGCGGCCACAGCACCGCGGCCAGCCCGAACCAACAGACGATATTCAGCCACGGCACGACCTTGACCGCTCGCGCCGGGTCGCCCAGCGCGAGCACCCAGGCCGTCGCCGGAAACAGGATCCGCCTGGCCCGATACGCCAGTGAGTCGGTCGCGCCTGGCAGCGCCGGATCGCGCAGCGACGGGTCGCAGGCGATCTGCGCGTAGAACTGTCCATCGTAGCCGCCGTCGGTGTAGGCGATCGGTTGGGCTCGTACAGCGGGCATCGCGGTCGCTTCACGAGCGGCATCAATCCCCAGAAGCGCGGAGAACCGGTACACGGGGTGCCAGAACGGCGCCACGAGCGCGACGAACGCCGCCACCAGCACCGCGCCCACCAGCCGCCGCTGCCACCGGCCGGTCCTTGTCCACCATTCGCCGAACGCGCTCATCCGCCCGGAGCCCTCCGGCGCCCGGCGGGCGCATCCGCAGCGTGATCACAGGAAAGGAGCCTCATGCGCCGAGATAGGCAGGGCGCCCGCGAATCTCCAAACCTTTTTGGCACATCCGACCACCTCATCCGTTCACCGCGGATGCACCGCCGGTCGCCACTGCTCCCTTGTCACTGCGCCGGTGCCCCGGGAGCCGGGGTCGCCGCAGGCGCGGCGCCCTCGGGCGCAAGTGCGGGCGCGGCGGGCGGCAGCGCCTCGACCATCACCTCGCCGGACCTCGGATTGTAGATGAAGCGCTTGCCCCGCGGCGCGGCGGGAATCTTCGGCAGAAAACGCGAGGCGACGAGTTCGTCGAGGGAGGTCGGGTACCGGCCCTCGAGCACCTGGAACTGCTGCACGGCCTTGTTGAGCGTATCCAGTCCGGTCACCTCGGTCGCCTTCTTTTCGGCGTCGGAGAGGTTCCGCGCGTAGTCGGCCACCGGGCCCTTCGCCTCCGGGGCCTTCGTCGCATCGGGCGCCTTCGCGGGCGCGGTCTGGGCCGGTTTCGCCGGAGCACTGCCGGCGGGTCGCCGCTTCTCCGGGCAACCGGTCAAGACCAACGCCGCCGCCACCGTCACGCCGAGCATCCAGATACGCGATTTCATGGCTGCCACTCTGCGAAGCCGGCGCTCCGGCGCAAGCCCGCGGCGGCACCGTCGGGATTGTCATCCAAACTTAACCGGTGAAACTCCCCGCCATGCCCGCCCTCCCGCCCGAACAGCGCCTGCAGCGCCTCCTGCGCCTCGCCCGGGCCGATGCGCTCTCGCTCGTCGTCGTGGCCGGCCCCGCCGCCGTGGTCTCGCTGTGTTGGCGGGAGTGGTTTGGCGCCGCCGTCGGTGCCGGCATCACCCTCTGCGGCGTGCTCGAGTGGACCGGACGCAACCGGCTCGCCCGCCGTGAACGCTCCGGTCTCACCTGGATGGTCGTCGCACAACTGGCCTGCCTCGCCTTGATTCTGTTCTACGTGCGAAGTCTCGCTCTCGCGCCCCAGACCGACCGCATCCTCGCGCTGCTGCCGGCGTTCACCCGCGAACAGCTCGACCTCACTTTCCCGGACCCGGAGGAACTGCACGCGCTGCTCGCCGCCCTGCAGCGCCTGAGCACCGCCCTCCTCGCCATCGTCGCCATCCTCTATCAGGGCGGCATGGCGCTGTATTACCTGCGGGCCCGGCCCCTCGCACTGTCCGTCTTCGCCGCACCGCCGGTACTGGACACTCCAGCACCGCCGCTCTGAGTGTCCTACTCCCGCGCCAGCCAGCGTCGCGCCGCCGACTCCGAGCCGAAGATCGCCATCTCCAGATTCGGCGTGCGGTTGACCATCTTGAAAATCCGCGCCAGCGACTTCGTCTCGGGCGTGGTCGCCACGAGCGCCGAACGCGACGGCCGCGAGATCTGCACCCGTTTGCGCAGCAACGAAAACATGTACACGGAGATCGGCTGGAAACTATAGCGCTCCATACGTTCGAAGGTGTGGAGCAGATCGGGCACAAAACCGATCGCCTCCACAATTCGCGGCATCTCCTCGCCCAACGTGCGGAGATCCTCCTTCGAGACAACGCCGTGCCACGAGATGTGCACGACTTTGCCTTCAACGGCGTGGGTGTAGGGCATGGCGTTTCAGCGATTCGAGAACCTCGATTGTTCGCGCCCCCACCCTCGCCGACAAGCGGCATCTGCGCCGCTCCCCACCGCGCCATCCGGGCGCCGGACACCACGCCTTCGCCATGGTGCGCCGTCGCGCCTTCCCCATGACCGCCTCCCTTGACCCATCGCCCGACCACCGGCATTGTCCCAGCCATCCCCAGGTTACCCGTCCCATGAAACCCCAGACATTCGCCTTTGGCCTCTCGTTGCTATTGTCGCTTGTTGCCGCCGCTGCGCGCGCCGGCTCGTTCTCCGCGGAGATGGTCCAGACCCGGAAGGGCGAAACCCACACCACACCCTTCCACTTCGCCGACGGCAGCTACTGCTTCGAGACGGCCGAGGAAGGTCGCACCCTGCTCGTCGTGGTCGACGCCGCCACGGGCGTCACCCGCATCATCGCCCCGGCCGAGAAGGCCTACCGTGAGCTGAGATCGAGCGACATGCACGCCGCCGTGGCGAACCCGTTCGCGTCGTGCACCTTCGCGTTCCCGAACTCCACGTTGCGCGCCGAAGGGGCCGAGACGATCGCGGGACTCCCCTGCACCAGGAAGGTGCTTTCGGTGAACGGCAACGATTTCTTCGTCTCGTGGACCGCCGACGAATTCGGCCTTCCGCTCCGTATCGAAGACCGCCTCATCGGGGCCACCGTCGAGTTGCGCAACATCAAGCGCGGCCCGCAGGATCCCGCGCTGTTCACCATCCCCGCCGGCTTCGCGCTCAAGGGCGATCCAGAGACCGAGCCCCCGGCGTGGGCGGCCAACCTGGACCGGGCTCCGCGGCTCGCCCCACCGTTCGAGAAGACCCTCACGGCGGGAGAGGTCCTCCGCATCCCGCTCAAGGACGGTTTCGAGATCAACCTCGTTGTCCTGAACTCCGGATCCGGCGACAGCACCGGCATCGTGCTCCCGTTCAAGGGCGGTCGGCCCGTCATCTCTCCTCGCGGCGAAGGCTTCGAGACCGGCGCGGGAGGCGAGTTCTCCACGGGATGCAGCCGTACTCCGGCGCAGGCCGACGATTACGTCTTCCACGTAAAAACCGGGCAGTTCACCGTCAAGGCGACCTACCAACCTGCGAAAGCGAAGAAGCCCGCCCAAGCACAGCCGGCATCCGAGCCCGATGCGCGTTTCCCGGGACCTCAGATCCTGGCCGGTGTCGCCGCCCGCCTTGAGCTCGGCTGGGAGGGCCCAAACGGCCAAGGCGATTTCATCGCGATCGCCCGGGCCGACCAGCCGGCCGGTTCGTCGATCATCCGCGCACTGGCGCGCGACGGCAGTCCCGCCAAGCTCTGGGCACCGAGCGACCCGGGCGAATACGAGGTGCGCTACGTCACGGGGGGCCGGCCGGCCAAGGTGCTCGCCACCGCGATACTTACCGTCGAGGCGGCCAACGCCTTCGTCGGCACCGTCGACTCCGTGGTCGTCGCCGCACCGTTCGAGGTGGAGTGGACCGGCCCGCGCTGCGACGGTGATTTCATCAGCGTGGCGAAAATCGGTTCCGTCTCCAGCGCCGCTGAGTTCCGTGTCCCCGTGAAGAACGGCCAACCCGCCAAGCTCCGCGCCCCCAGCGACGCTGGCGCCTACGAGGTTCGTTACGTGCTCGGTCGCGGCGCGAAGATCCTCGCCCAGACACCGCTCACCGTCACACCGGCCGCCGCCACCGTGACACCGCCCGCGAACGTGAAGGCCGCCGCCGAGTTCACAGTCGACTGGACCGGCCCGGCCTACGAGGAAGATTTCCTGTGCGTGGTCGCACCCAGCGCCGCTCCCGCCAGCCCGAGTGCGATCGCCGTCCGCGCCAGCCAAGGCAACCCCGCCAGACTCCGCGCCCCGAAAGTGCCCGGCACCTACGAGGTCCGCTACGTGCTCGGCCGCGGCCGCAAGGTTCTCGCGACCGCCACCCTCGTCGTCGAAGGCCCCTGACCTCCGGCTCCGCCCCCTCGGCCCGTCGCCTCAAGACGCGGGCTCAATCGTGTTTGGCTGCTCAAACACTCCGCGCACCCCATCCTGCAGGCAGACGGCCGTGAGCGCGCCTCCCATGCAGCAGCCGGTGTCGATCCCCACGCGGTTGGGGCGCACATCGGCATGGAAGTCGTCGGTGGGCGTGTGCCCGTGGACGACCAGGTAACCGTGGTCCGCCGTGCAATTGAGAAACTCCTCGCGGATCCACAGCAGGTCCGCGTCCGCCTGCTCCGCCAGCGGCACACCCGGGCGGATGCCGGCATGGACAAACAGGTACGGTCCAGCCACGTGATGCGACTTCACCTGCGGCAGCCAGTGCGAAAGCCCGATGCGCGCGACGGCGCGGGTGAGCGCGGGGACCAACTCCTCGACGGTCGACGGTGCCAAGCCGAATGACGCGAGCGTCTCCTCTCCACCATTGAGGAGCCACACGCGCAGGATCTCCTCGTCGCGACTGGCGAGAAAGGCGAACAACAGCTGCTCATGATTGCCCATGAGGAAAACCGGTTCGCACCACGCCGGCGGCGCCGCCAGCAGAGCCGCGCACCACTCCAGCACACGCGCACTGTCCGGACCACGATCGATGTAGTCGCCCAGGAAAACCACCGTCGCCTTGTCGCCGGGCGGCAGCCGACGCTGCGCGTCGGCCTCCAGGTTCC
>JAEXPL010000395.1 GCA_023446865.1 Verrucomicrobiota bacterium
CTAACCACACGTTCCCTCTCTTCGCCGGCCGGCTCCCCGCGAGCGGGCCGTTCTGTTTTCCGCCGTGGCCGAACCCGTCGCGTTCCGCTCGCCCGCCGCTCCGCTGCCACAATCCGGTCGCCGGCCCAGGAATCGCACACGGCGTTGCCGCAGTCACCCGCGGAACGATGGCGTGTTCCTCTACGGAGCAACGGTAGGCCGGATCCGGTGCTCAAATAGCGGCGCGGCTTCCGCGCCGTCCGAAACCGGAAGCCGCTCCGCCAGGCGCGAGCACGACTGCGAACGCAGGGATGGTCGGACTTCGTCGGCCCGCCGCCCGACCTCCAGCTCCGCCTACTCCGGCCGCACCAGCTTGAGGTCGGCCCATTCGCCGAGCGTACGACTCTCGATCGCCCAGCCCGGAGCGACCGTCGCGAAGTCGCGCCGCACGGCCTCGATCTCCGTCGCGAGGATACCGCTGAGCACCAGCCAGCCGCCCGGCGCCACTGCGGCGACGAGCTCGCGGGCGTACTCGCGCAGGATGTTGGCGAGGATGTTGGCCATCACGAGATCCGCCTGCCGGCCCTGCAGGCCGGTGACCAGATCGCCGACGAAAAGATCGACCTGGCCGGTCACGCCGTTGAGCTCCGCGTTCTCGCGGCTGACGGCCACCGCCTCGGGATCGTTGTCGAAGCCGGCGACGGGCGCGAAGCCGAGCTTCACCGCCGAGATCGCGAGGATGCCCGAGCCGCAGCCGGCATCGATCACGCGCCGCGTGGAGAGTTTGCCACGGGCGGCGCGCACCTGGTCCGCGTAGGCGACCATGCGCTCGCAGCAGAGGCGCGTGGTCTCGTGGTTGCCCGTGCCGAAAGCCATGCCGGGGTCGAGCAGCACCACGGCATCGCCCTTTGGCAGCTCGTAGGTGTCGCGTTCCCACACCGGCACCCAATGCATGCGGCCGAAACGCCACGGTTTGAAATGCAGCTTGTAGCTCTCGCGCCAGTCGGTGTCGGCCACCGGCGAGATCGCCGGCTCGGCCAAATCCGCCACTTCGCGCAGCGCGCGGCGGGCCCGGGCGACCGCGGCCCGCACCGCGGCCTCGTCCGGGAAATAGCTCCCGAGCCAGGCGCTGGCCGTGGGCCGGTCCTCGAACACGCCCCAGTCGCAGTTCTCGGCCTCGGCGAGGGCGTTCTCCACCGCCTCGGCGGCGGCGACGGGAATCGGGATGCGGGCTTCGACGAGGCTCATGGAAGAGTTGGGGCTCAGGATTGGCGCGCGCTCAGGCGCGCGATGACGGCCGGCAGCAGGCGGTGCTCGGCGGCGTGGATCTTGGCGGCGAGCGTGTCGATCGTGTCCGACTCCTCGATGCGCACGGCCTCCTGGTCGAGGATGCGCCCACCGTCGACGGTCGCGTTGACCTCGTGGACCGTGCAGCCGGTGACCTTCACACCGTGGCGGAAAGCCTGGCCGATGCCGTCGAGCCCCGGGAAGCTGGGCAACAGGCTCGGATGGAGATTGATGATCTTGCCGGCGAAAGCTTCGAGGAAGGCCGGCTTGATCACCCGCATGAAGCCGGCGAGCACGACGAGATCGGCCTGGGCGGCGCGGATGGCGGCGATGAAGCGTTCCTCGCCCGGGCCCTCGAGCTTCGTCTTGAACGGCGCCGGGTCGATGAACTGCGCCGGCACGCCGAAGCGCGGCCCGAGCTCGAGCATGCGCGCGCCGGGCTTGTCGCAGAAGATGCCAACGACCTGCGCGCGGCCGAGCCGGCCCTCGGGTTGAGCGTTGAGAATGGCCTCGGCGTTGGAGCCGCGACCGGAACCGAGAAGGACGACGCGCATGGTGGGATCGGGAACGTTTTTCGGAAAAGGAACAATCTGGAACTCAGGAGATCAGGAAACCAGACCGCTCAGCACGAGCCCAGCAGTGTTCTGCTTCCGTTCCTGAGTTCCTGATTTCCAGATTCTCCTCCCTCCGGAGTCCCTCACCCGAAGAACTTCTTGGCCTTTTCGAGGAAGCTCCGGGAGACGGGCTCGTCGGCATCGCCGCAGGCGATGGCGAAGTCCTCGAGCTTCTTCTTCTGGTCGGCGGTGAGCGACGTCGGCCCCTCGACATGCACGCGGATGAGCTCGTCGCCGGTATGGCCGCCGCGGAGACTCGGCAGGCCGCGGCCCTTGAGCCGGAAAGTCGTCCCCGACTGGGTCCCGGTGGGGATCTTCAGCGAGGCCTTGCCGGAGAGCGTGGGCACCTCGATCGTGCCGCCGAGCGTGGCGAGGGTAAACTTGATCGGGATCTCGCAAAAAAGGTCGTCGCCCTGCCGCTCGAACACCTCGTGCGCCGCAACATGGAGCACGATGTAGAGGTCGCCGGGGCCGCCTTCGAGCGTGCCAGCCTCGCCGTTGCCCGAGGAGCGCAGGCGCGTGCCGGTGTCGACGCCGGCGGGGATGCGCACCTTGACCTTGGCATCCTGCTGCACGCGGCCCTCGCCGCGGCACTTCGCGCAGGGTTTCTCGACCCGCGTGCCGGCACCGCCGCAGGTCGGGCAAGTCTGCCTAAACGTGAAGAAGCCCCGCGAGGTCGTGACCTGGCCGTGGCCCTGGCAGGTGGCGCAGCGCACGCGCTTCGAGCCCGGCTCAGCGCCGGAACCAGAGCAGTGCTCGCATTCGGCGAGCTTGCGGAACGTGATCTCCTTTTCGCAGCCGCCCGCCGCTTCCTCGAGCGTGATCTCGAGGTCGTAGCGGAGGTCGGCGCCGCGCTGCGGGCCGCCCCCGCCGCCGCCGCCACCGAAGACTTCGCGGAAGACGTCGAACGGATCGTGGAACCCGCCACCGCCGGGCCCGCGGGGGCCGGCCCCGCCGCCCTGGGAAAACGCCGCATGCCCGAACCGGTCGTACGCCGCCCGTTTATCCGCATCGCGGAGCACGTCGTAGGCCTCCGAGATCTGCTTGAAGCGCTCCTCGGCGGACTTGTCGCCCGGGTTCTTGTCCGGGTGGTACTTCACCGCGAGCTTGCGGTACGCCTTCTTCAGGTCGTCCGCGGACACGTCGCGGGCGACGCCGAGCAGTTCGTAGTAGTCTTCCTTGTGGCTGGCCATGTGGTGTCGGTTGACGGGCGGTCGGGCTCCGAGCCGCGACAGGCGCGGCGGTCCGACCGGAAAATCAAAGCGCGCTAGTTAGACGGGCCGCGGAGCCCACTTCAAGCTCGGCGACGCGGTCTGGAAAAACAGGGCTCAGGAGAAGTTCTCGGTCACCAGGACGAGGGAATCCTCCTCGGCCTCGAAGTTGAACATCCCGGCGAAGGGCAGCAGCGCGTTGTCGCCGGCGATGAACGGCGCGACATCGAGCCCCCGGGCGCGCAATCGGCCGCGCACCACCGAGAAAAGCCGGCACTGCTCGCCGGCCCCGAACGCGAGCGCAGTCCCTTTGCGCACCGGTACGCGCCGGATGCGGAACTCCCGGCAGTCGGCGATCACGGCCGCGGTGTCGGTGGCCCGCACCAGCGGCGGCGGCGGCTCGTCGAAGAGGATCGATTTCATCGACTCCGCGAGGTGCATCTTGCGCGGTTTGCCGTCGAGCCCCACCCGGCCCCAGTCGTAGACGCGGTAAGTCGTATCTGAATTCTGTTGGATCTCGAGGATGAGGCAGCCGGCGTCGATCGCGTGCACGGTGCCGCTGTGCACCAGGACCGAGTCGCCCGGCTGCACGGCGTAGCGGTTGACGCACTGTTCAAGGGTGCGGGTCTGGATCGCGGCCTCGAACTGCGCCGGAGTCACGCCCGGCCGGAGCCCAAGGAGCAGCCCGGCCTGGCCCTCGACATCGGCCAGGTACCAGTTCTCGGTCTTCGGCTCGCCGCGGAGCGCCGGCGCAACCTCGGCCGGAGGATGCACCTGCAGGCTGAGCCGCTCGCGGCAATCCAGCCACTTCACCAGAATCGGAAACGGCCGCGTCACCGGCCAGTCGGGACCGATCCAGTCGGCGCTGCGCAGGTGGAGCGCGTCCCGCAGTGTCATGCCGGCGAGGGGACCGTCGCGCACGACCGACTGCGCCTCGGGCCGGTCGACAATCTCCCAGCTCTCGCCGATCGGCTCAGCGCCCGGCAGTTCGCGGGGGAAAATCCGGCCCAGCGCACGGCCGCCCCAGACTCGCGCCTGGTACAGCGGTTGAAATCGAACTGGCAAATGCATCGGCCCTACTGTTAACAATCCCATGAAAAATGGGAGGCGGAATTTACTTCCGCGCGCGATTACCCTAGCCTCGCCGCCCTAAACCCAAAGCCCTTTCCGATGGCCAAAGCCGACAGCTCGTCCAAACGCAACGGTCCTTCCTTCAAAGGCCCAACCTATCAACCCCGTTGGGTGGCCGCCATCCTGTGCCTGGTGGTGGGCCTGCTCCTCACCGTTGCGCTCGCCTACTACGAGCCCAACCAGGTCCCGACGATGAGCGCCTCGGGCGAGACGTTGCCGGACGGCACCATCCGGATCATCCCGCCCACCGGGGTCAACCCGGTCGGCAAGATCGGCGCGATGACGGCGTTCCACCTCTTCCGCGTCCTCGGCGGCGCCGCGTGGCTGATCGGATCCTTCTTCTTCTGGCTCTCCTTCATCTACACCCGCGGTATCCGTCGCCTCGCCACCGCCCGCGGCGGCGCGATGGTGTTCTGCCTCCTTTGCGCCTGCGGCCTGGCCGACATGCAGAAGGCCTGGTCCGAGTTCTTCGTCCAGCCCGCCAACATCTACGTCGCCGGCCCCGGCGGCATGATCGGCCAGCTCCTCTACTCCCGGTTGATGGAGGATACGATGGGCATCTTCGGCTCGGGCGTCGTACTCACGGTCTTCTTCGGCCTCAGCCTGATGTTCGTCCTCACCCGCGACCTCGGCGCACAGTTCGACCGTTTCTTCGCCTGGATCCAGAGCATCCGCGAAAACTGGAAACTGCGCCGCCTCGAGCGCGAGGAGATCAAGAAACTCCGCGCCGAAGCCCGCGCCAAACTCAAGGAGCAGGCGCTCGCCGAGCTCAAGAAGCAGGCCGCCGCCGCCGTCCCGCCCCCGACCGATATCAAGCGCCTCACGCTCCCCAAGGGCGGAGAACCGGCCGGTGCCGCCGTGCCCGCCGGCCGCCCGGCGCCCCCGCCCTCCCGCAACACCGAGAAGAGCCTCTCGCTGCGACCCGCCCAAGCAGCCGAAGCTCCCGCCCCGCAGCCGCCGCCGGCTCCGGCCCAGGTTGCTCCCGCCACACCCGCTCCCGCCGCTCCAGCTCCGGTGGCCGAACGCCCCGCCAAACCGCCGGCCTTCGGCGGTGAGAAACCCGCCACGCCGGCGGTCGCCGAGGCCGCCACCCCCGGCAGCGCGAAACTCAACCTCAAGATCGTCGCCCCCGAGGCGCCCCGCAAGGCCGCCGCACCCCAGCCGGTTCGCGGCGAAGACTACATTTTCCCCACCCTCGAGCTGCTCAAGGAGCCCGTGAAGGGCGGCACCGCCACCAACGAGGCCGAGCATATCACCAACGCCGAGACGCTCCTGCGCACCCTCGGCGAGTTCGGCGTCGAGGTCAGCCTCGGCGAGATCCACACCGGCCCGGTCATCACCCGCTACGACATTCTTCCCGCGCCCGGCGTGCGCGTCGAGAAGATCGCCAGCCTCGACAAAAACATCGCCCTCGGCATGAAGGCCCAGTCCGTGCGTATCCTCGCGCCGGTGCCGGGCAAGGGCGTCGTCGGCGTCGAGGTTCCGAACCAGCGGCCGACCCCGGTCGGCATGCGTGAGATCCTCGAATCGGTCGACTGGGTCGAATCCAAGGCCGAGCTGCCGATCGCGCTCGGCAAGGACGTCTCCGGCGCGCCCATCGTCGCCGATCTCGCCCGCATGCCCCACCTGCTCATCGCCGGCGCCACCGGCTCGGGCAAATCCGTCTGCGTCAACAGCATCGTCGCCTCCCTCGTCTACCACGCCGGCCCGAAGAAGGTCCGCCTGCTCATGGTCGACCCGAAGATCGTCGAGCTGCAGGTCTACAATTCCCTCCCGCACATGCTCATCCCGGTGGTGACCGAGCCCAAGAAGGTGCCCGGCGCCCTCAAGTGGCTGCTCGCGGAGATGGAGAAACGCTACCAGATCTTCGCCAAGTGCGGTGTGCGCAACATCGCCTCCTTCAACACCCGCAAGGCACCCGACGCCGCCGAAAAGAACAAGGAGAAGGAAGGCTCCATCGGCGAGGTCACCGCCGAGCTCAACCTCGAGGTCCCACGCGATCTCGAGATCGAGATCCCCGAGAAGCTTCCCTACATCGTCTGCATCATCGACGAACTCGCCGACCTCATGATGGTCGCCCCCGCCGAGATCGAGACCTCCATCGCCCGCCTCGCCCAGCTGGCCCGCGCCGCCGGTATCCACCTCATCGTGGCAACCCAGCGCCCGTCGGTGAACATCATCACCGGCTCCATCAAGGCCAACCTCCCCTCCCGCATCGCCTTCCAGGTCACCTCCAAGGTCGACAGCCGCGTCATCCTCGACGAGGCCGGCGCCGACCAGCTCATCGGCCGCGGCGACCTGCTCTTCATGCCCCCGGGCACCAGCCGGCTCGTGCGCGCCCAAGGCGCGTTCATCTCCGCCGAGGAGATCGCCCGCATGGTCGAACACCTCAAGAAGAACGGCCCGCCCTCCTACCGCCAGGAGGTCCAGGAACAGGTGGACCGCGTCGGCGACGAGGAGGACGGCGACGGCATCGACGAACTCGAGGAAGGCAGCGACGACGATCTGCTCCCGCAGGCCATCGACGTCCTCAAATCCACCCGTCGCGCCTCCACCTCCATGCTCCAGCGGCGCCTGCGCATCGGCTACAACCGCGCCGCCCGCCTCATGGAGCTCATGGAGCAGAAGGGCATTGTCGGTCCGGAGAACGGCGCCCAACCCCGCGAAATCCTCGCCGACCTCGACCGCCTTTGAGGCCGTTGGCCACACCCCCAACCCGCCCCCGAAGGGCTTCCGTCGCAAAAGGAACTTCACCTCGGGACGCCTTTTCCCCACATTCCGCCCATGCAGACCATCGGTGAGCGCCTCGAGGAGGCGCGTAAACGCAAAGGCATTTCGATCCGCGAGGCGTCGGAATCGACCAAGATCCGGAGCGACTACCTCCAGAAGTTCGAAAACAACACCTTCGAGCTCAACCTGCCGGACATCTATGCCCGCGGTTTCCTGCGCACCTACGGCGCATACCTGAAGCTCAACACCGAGAAGCTGCTCACCGACTACTCCGCCCTTGGTTTCGGCGAGCCCCGCGAGAGCCGCCGCCACCAGGACCAGCGCGAGATCATGGGCCGCCTCGACATCCCCGAGGCCAGCCGGCCCGGCCCGGCCGCCCCGGCCCCTGCGCCCGCCGAACCAGCGGCCGCCCGCGGCGCCCCTCCCCCTTCGCGCTCCGTCCCCACCGCCGTCGTCACCGGCGCGCCAAGCGCCGATCGTAGCCAGAAGATCAAGATGCCGATCGTCGCCGGCGGCGCCGTGGTCGCGCTGGTCGTCCTCGTCCTCGTCATCCGTGCGCTGTTCAGCGAGTCCACGCCCACCACTCCGTCGCACCCCGCGACCACGACGGCTCCCGTCCCCGCCGCGACCACCCAACCGCCGGTCGCCGACCGCAACCTCATCCGCCTCGTCGCCCTCGGCGACGTTTCCGTGAAGGTGGTGCAGCAGTCCGACAATCGCACCCTCTTCGAGGGCGACCTGCTCAAGGGCGAGACCCGCGCCGTGCTGCGCAGCGGCAAGGTCTTCGTCTCCTACAACATCGGCCGCAACCTCCAGGTCGAGGTGCAGGGTGTCCGCTTCCGCATGGGCGCCGAAGGCCAGGGCCGCAATTCGATCGCCGAAGCCACCCCGTGACCCGTCCCGCGGGCAGCGCCCAACGCGTCGCCCGTTTAATGCCCCCGCCCGCCCGTTGCCTTGCGACGGGCGGTTTTTTTGTGCCATTCACGGAACTGCCCCTCCGTCCGCCCCTGTGCCGTTCCCCATGAAGACTCCCCTCCTGCTCGTCTCCAGCCTCCTGCTGTTCTCCCCGGTCGTCGCCGCCGACACCCCCGTGACCTCGCCCGCCACCGGTCGCAGCTTCCTCACGACCCGCACCTTCACCGCCGAGGAGGACCGCCGGATCCTCGCCGCCTTCGAGGGTTTGCGCGTCGCCGATGTCGCCGACGGCATGGACTTCGTCGGGCTCAAGAATATCGGGTTGATGGATACCGAGATCCATCCCCTCTGGAAGGACGCCAAGACCTACAAGCACCGCTTCATCGGCATCGCCGTCACCGCCCGCTATGTGCCGACCCAGCGCCCGCCGCTGCCCGCCGGGCTCTCGTATGAGGAATTTCGCGCGCTCGAGGGCAAATGGTACAACGAACTCTCCGGCGAGCCGTTCACCGCCCTGCTCCGCCCAGGCTCGGCCCTCATCCTCGACGAAGCACCCAACGCCGACGTGGGCTCCATCGGCTCCAACAACATCATGGTCTGGAAGCTCCGAGGTTGCGTCGGCGTCGTCACCGATGCCACCGCCCGCGACACCGACGAGATCATCACCGAGGAGATGCCGCTCTACCTCCGCAAGGTCGGCCGCGGCATCCGCCCCGGCCGCAACGAGCTCGAGTCCATCAACCAGCCGGTGGTCGTCGGCGGCGTGCTCGTCATGCCCGGCGACGTGATCGTGGCCGACGGCGACGGTGTGCAGGTCGTCCCCCGCGACGTTGCACTCAAGGTCGCCGAGTTCGCCCACCAGATCATCGAGGGCGACAAGAACGGCCGGCGCGGCCTCTACAAGCAGCTCGGCCTTCCGGAAGACGCCTCCGTGAAGTGAGAGCCGCCAGCTGAACCCGACCTCCGCGGGCGGGCCCGACTTCCGGCCCGCTTTTCCCTGGCCCCGCCGCCACCGTCCGGCGTAGGTCCCTCGGGGCGCGGAAAACTCTTTCAAGAAAGCGCTTGGCAAAGCCACTCGCGTTTCCCAACTTCGCCGCTCTTTTCACGGTAGGTTACCCAAGTGGCCAAAGGGATCTGACTGTAAATCAGACGGGCTCCGCCCTTCGATGGTTCGAATCCATCACCTACCACCACTTTCCCCTCCGTGTCACGAAGTGACACGGAGCGCGGGGAGCGGTCAGCAAGAACAACTTGCAAAACTTCCGGTGCCGCCGACGCGGTATTCGAAATGCCGGGAAGTGACGCCGAAAGACGCGAAACGCCGGATTTTTGTGTGCGCAGTTGTGTGTCGTCGCCCGAGGCCCCCAGCCACGGCAACTTAGCCACCTCCGCATGCAGAGGCAGCGCCGCCGCATCGGTGTAGGCCTTCGCCGTCAGGTTCGGGTCGGAGTGCCCAAGAATCGCCTGCGCCGAGCGTTGGTTGATTCCTTCGCTCGCGCCGAGCGTCTGGAACGTCTTCCGGAAGGCGTGGAAATGCACGACGCGGCCCAAGGCATCCCGGTGTTCGATGTCGGCCCGCTCCAGGTCGCGGCGCAAGGTCTCGTAGAGCGGGAAGCGCTCAAAGACGGCTCCGGTGGGAGACCACTCCACTGGACGCTTCGCACGCAATGCTGCGGCCAGCATCGGATGAAGCGGCACGATGCGCTCCTCCTTGTCCTTCGTCGTTGTCTCGCGGATTCGCAGGAAAGGCTTGGCGTCATCTAGGTGCAGGTCGCCCCACACCAAGGCGCGCACCTCCTCCTTCCGCGCTCCGGTGTAGAAAATCGTCTGGTAGACGAGTGCACGCGCTGGAGCCGCCTTGAAGAGTCGCCGGAGTTCGTCCGCCGTGAACGCCCGAGACTCCCGCACCTGCTTGCCGCGGGTCTCGACCATCGCGACGCCGTCCAAGGGGTTGCGGGCAATGCGCCCCTGTTTCTCCAGCCAGTTGAAGAAGGCGTTCACCGAGGCCTGATATTCCTTCTTCGTCTTGGCGGAGGCGGTGACACTAGAGCGCCACGCAATGAAAGTCTCGGGCGTTGCATCCACGAGCTGCTTCCAGCCCGTTTCCGCGATGATGCGGCCGATCCGCTGCACCGTGCCGCGCACATGGACATGCGCACGGCCAAGGGCCACCAGATCGCGCCGATAGTCTTCGACGAGTTGCGCCAGAGTTTGCGTCGCCGCCTCGCGCTGTGCCTTCGGAGCAATCAACCCCTCCCGCTCCCGCTGCTTCTCCAGGACAAGCGCCCGAAGCCTCTTCCGGGCAATGTCGCGGTCAGGGGTGTCGAGGGCAACCGTCACCGGTCGCTCCCCCTTGCTCAGAGCGTAGCGGCCCGAGTAGACGCGGGAAACAACACGCTTCCCGCCCACCCGTCGCGCATGCCTGAAGACGTTCTCGATCATGACGCCGGCGCCGAGTGCCGCACGGTTACCGATGCCAGGAACGCCGACAGGTCTTCGAATCGCACCCGTGGCGAGCGTTCGCTGATCTTCACCACGGGCAGCCGCCCGTCATCGACCAACCGCCGCACCTGCCGCAACGAAAGCTGCAGGTGCTCGGCGGTCTGCTTCAACGTCAAGAGTGGCTGCATGGCTCACTTGCGTTCTTCGGCTTTCTTCGCCTCAAGCTTCGCATCCGCTTCATCGGCCGCACGCTCGTCAGCAGCACGTTGGGCCGCACGGGACTGCAAGCACGCCATGATTTCGCCCGCAGTGATCCGAAGCGCCGACTCCTCATCGCAGAGATCCCCAAGCATGTCTGCGGCCTTGTCGGCAAGCGCCTCAATCTTGGCATTCCGAGCGTCCGTCCAATCGTCATCATCCGGCGGCGGCCGCATTGCCTGATATTCGGCCTCTTCATGCTCTTCCTGTTCTTTCCGGTCGAGCCAGAGCTGGTAGCCACGATACACTTGGCCTTTAGTGAACTCACCGCCAAGACGCCCCGAAAGGTACTCCGCGATTTCCGCAAAACTGTAGCCCTTATCGGTCTTCATCACGTGAACGGCCTGCATGTAGTCTTCGAAAGGATAGGTCTTCGCAGCCGACTTTCCGCTAACCTCCTCGAGCAATTCTTCAGGTGTCGGAACCTTACTTTTCCTTGGTGCCATATCCCGTTTCTCGCCGTTTTTTTCCGTTTGTCAACGTTTTCTCGTTAATCACGAGCGACCTCCCGTCCACCTCCCTTTGCCATAAAACGTTGGATGCACACCGAACAGCACTCTAGAATCCCGAGTAACCAAACACGGAGCATCCCATTATGGCACTTCTTCCCCCCTTCTACCTCGATTGCGTAGTCGCAATCGGAATCACTGGAACCAACCACCTCACAGCGTGGATTGGGACCGGGTTTTTCTACGGTTTCCCGTGCGGCAAGAATGAGAAAGGCGAGCAACTGTACTGGGTTTATCTTGTCACCAACAAACACGTGATCGGCGATCAGCGAGAGGTCATGGTCCGGCTAAACCCTACTTCCAAAGAGAACGGTAGAGACTTCCCGCTGGTACTCAAAGACGACGCAGGCAAACCCACTTGGCATACCCATCCCGATACATCCATCGATCTCGCAGTACAACGCATCAATGTTTCGGTGCTAAACCAACATGCGATGAAGTTCTCGTTCTTTGAAGAAGACCATCACGTCACCATGCGCCCCAGTCTCGCCAACGGCGCCCTCTCCGAAGGTGATCCGGTCTTCACGCTTGGCTTTCCGATGGGGCACGTAGGCACAGACCGACTCTACGCGATTTGCAGACAGGGCATCATTGCCCGATGCCGTGATTGGTTTGATGGGAAGGGGAAAGAGATCCTTATCGATGCGTCGGTTTTCCCCGGCAATAGCGGCGGACCGGTGATCTCATCGATCTATCCCGCAAGCATCAACGGCACCAATGCGCGCAACCTCTCCGCCCTGATCGGCGTGGTCCAAAGCTACATTCAATATCAAGATATTGCGGTCAGCCAGCAGACGCGCCGTCCTCGCATCATCTTTGAGGAAAACTCAGGTCTAGCTAGCGTGATCCCTATCGATTTCGTACACGAAATCATCGCGCCCCTTCATGCCGAGAGCGAGCTACCGCTTTCGGGTAGCGGTCAGTTACCCCGAGGATAAACAAGGAAAGGCGCCGGGCGGCGCAGCAGGGGCGGCGGGCGTCCTGCGGACGCCCATCCGCCCCAAGCCGCGCCGCTCCGTCGTGTTGCTTCGGTTGCATCACGCAGCCAGGACACCGCCAACGGTGATTTGCCCCTTCTCCGTGTTCGCACGAAGAACCCGCAGCCGGATCGGCTGAAAGAGCTTCGGCTGCTCCCACGGCTTCCCGTCGTGCCGGTGCCGCCAGAGAAAGACCTGCTCACCGTCCGAGACGCTGACCGTCGTTTGCGTGTATTTCTCCTTCTCCCATTCCTTCTCTTCGGTGCGGACTGCGATCACCACACCGGTGAGAAAAAGGCCGCCGCTAAGCTGCGGCTGCGTTGCGGGGGATTGTTGCGAGACCTGACCACTGTTTGTGTTCATATTCTAGGACCATTGCTTGCCGCTGGTTGATGTTGACCACTCCGGGCGCAGCCAGCTGCCTGCGCAGCCGGAGGGATTCATGCGCCCTCGTGACGAGCAGCGCGTTGAAAGTTGTGCGAAGCTTCACGACGCGAACTCGCCGTTGCTCCTGCCGGTCCACCGTGACGAGCAATGCCCGCCGGGCGTCCCAAAGCTGCCGCGTAACGAGATCGACGCGCACAAGGCAAAGCTTCGGCTCGCTCCGTTTCGCCTCCCGCTTCTCGCGGTTCGTGTAGAAGCCTCGCGACGCCTGAAACACCCGCAGCCGGCCCTTGTGATTGGCGACCCACTCGGGCACGTCCTCGACGCCCTTTGCCACGTACTTAAAAACGTAGAAGATGTCCCGCCGCTTCACCCGGCGCACGTTAACCCGGCCGAGGCCCCACCACCTGCCGAGTTCTTCCAGCATCTCCGGCGGAATGCGCTTGGTGTACTCAAGAAGGAGGTGCCAGTGCGCAAAGCCGTCTTCGTGGAATTCCAGCTTCCAGCACCATCTGAACTCGTAGCCCAGCGCCTTACGCACACGCAGGAGAAACCGGCGGATGCGATCCTTGCCCTTCTCGTAGGCCTCCCGGGGGTGCCCCCGCCGGTTCTCGTTGGTCAACGTGATGAAACGCCAGTCCTTGAAGTCGGGAAGTCCCGCCCGTTGCAGCCGGCGCAGTTTCAGGCGCGCCCCTTCCTGCGTGAACCAGCTCTCGGAGTAGTACGGATGCAGCTCCGGCCCCGGCGCGGCTTCGCCTTCGACCACCTCCCACCCATCGCGACGGCGGGCCCCCTCACCTTCCGGGGTGCCCCTCCCCCCCCC
>JAEXPL010000408.1 GCA_023446865.1 Verrucomicrobiota bacterium
AGTCTTACATGGCCATGACGACTTCGGCGGCGGGACCTGGTAGGATGGCGGCATGTTCTCCAACAGCCATATTCCATCCGCCATGAGACGTTCCATTTTTGCCGCGCTGCTGCTGTGTTCGTCGTTCGCGAGGGGCCAGAACGACGAGGTGGTCATCCTCTCGCCATTCGAGGTCACGGCTGCCGAGGAGAGAATTCCACCGGTCACGATCCGCAAGACGGCCGACTTTCTCCTGTTGCAGGTGCGGATCGTCAACGACACGCGTGATCCCGAGAAACGCCGGATCGAACTGTATGACACGGTGAAGGGGATCGTGGCGACTGCCGCCGAGGTGAAATCGCTAGAGATCTCGACCCGCGAGATGGTGCTGAACCTCCAGAACTATCAGGTGCGGCTGGCAGAGGAGTCCGGGAAGGCCGATACCAGCTCGGTCGAGCTGCTCTTCCGGTTGCCGTTGTCGGCGACCGACGATGTCGGCGCGCTTACAGCCCAGCTCAGGGCATTCTCGGCGCGGGTGCAGGTGGTTGGGCGCAGCGAGGTGTTCCCCGGGGAGATTGGCATCAGCGTGAAGACTCCGGAGCGCTTCCGGTATGAGCTGGTCGGGCACATCGCGGAGGACGTGCAGAAGATGAAACAGCTCTTTGCCGGGAGCTTCGAGATCCTGGTGAAGGGCCTCGACCAACGGATGGCGTGGCGGCGCGTGAGCGTGTCGGAGTTGGAGCTCTATCTACCCTATTCCTACGACCTGCTGCCGGCCAAGGTCATCCCAATGGTGGTGCGAACCGAGGATTGAGTTCGTTCTGCGGCGGTAGGCGAGGTTGAGGAAGCTGAGGGAGATTCTCTCCTGCCCCAGCGGCTCTGCCGTCTCATTTGCTGAATCGCCAACCGAGGTGGCGACTCAATCTCTGCCCTCGCTGGCGTGGAAACCGATGCGGCGCTTCGGCGGCTCGGGTTCGGGCGGGGCGTTGAGGAGAGGGAGGAGCTTCTCGACGACGTCGCGCAGGACGATGTCGTGTTCGAGGAGCTTCTTGTCGATTTGGGCGAGACGCCTGAGCACGACAGCATTGGTCATGAGCTCGTCGCGCATGCGGACGAAGGCGCGGACGACGAAGACGCTCATCTGGACCGCGCGCGGACTGCGGAGGATGGTGGCGGCCATGATGGCGCCGTGCTCGGTGAAGGCCCACGGGAGGTACTTGCGGTGCCGGCCGCGACGATCGGCTTCTAGGGTCACAAATTGTGACCTTAAACCTTGGGGCGCCTCGGGGCTTGAGATCACGATTTGTGATTTAAAACGGGCAAACTCCTCTTCCGTAAGCTGAAAGAGAGAATCCACGGGGAAGCGATCGGCGTTGCGGCGGATAGTCTGGTTGAAGACTTTCGTCGGTACGCCGTAGAGCGCGGCGAGGTCGCTATCGAGGACGATGCGCCGGCCGCGGACGGTGTGGATGGGCGGGAGTGTGGGGTCTCCGGACGGGGTTGGCTTCCGGGACATGGATGCAGGTGTAGCGGAGCGTCGCAAAAAGGCGAGACGGGCCTCGTTGGGCGCGTTGGCGCTTCGGACAAAGTGCGAGGCCGCTCCTCCGGAGAGGCATCACCGCGGCTCGCAGGTTAGGTTTTCGAGCATGAAGCCGATCTCGCGGGAGTCGCGGCCGAGGCGGCGGAGCCGGCCGGTGTATTCGAAAGTCAGACGCTGCAGGCCGGGGCGGAGCGTGCAGGGCACGCGGTACTCGCGGCTCTGGCCGCCGACGAGGCCGACCCGAGCGATCGCTCGGCCGTCGGCGGTGATGGTGAGCGTGGAATCGGCGGCGGCGTTGGCGGTGAAGCGGAGTTCGCCGTCGCGGGCCGGGCCGCTCCAGTCGAGGCCGAGCGTGGCTTCGCGGCGGGCCCAGCCCCAGACGCGGCCGGGAGCGCGCTCGGCGGGCGACCAATCGCCGAGATCGAGCAGCCAAGGTTGGTCGGCGGGCGGATTGGCGGCGAACGGGTCCCAGAGCGGCAGGATGCGGGCGTCGTTGAGATTCGGAGCCAGCGCGGGCGCGCGGGGTTGGAGACGGAAGACGGCGATCTCTGGGCCGCGGGCGGTCGGGATTTCGGCGAGGGCGAGGGCGCGGAGCTCGGCGAGGAACGACTCGGCGTTGTCCGCGTAGCCGCGGCGGTCGATCCAGAGGGCGGCGAATCCGGCGGACTGGAGTCGGTCGATCATCTCCGGGGCGGGGAGGCGGGCGGTGGCCGCGTGCCAGTTGGTCGCGGCGGGCCCGCGCAGGCCGCCATAGGAGAAATGCAGACCGGTTGAGGCGAGGAAGGGGCGGAAGTGTTCGTAGTCGGTCATCCGCTCGGTGCGGCCGGCCTCGGGAAACGGTACGAACGGAAGTTGGAAGACTTGCGCCGTCGGGCCGATCACCTGTTCGAGCGTGGCGACGGCGGCGTGGTCGGTGGCGATCTTGGTGGAGGATTTCGCACGAGCGGAGTCGAAGCCGAACCACGGTGTCTGCTCGAACCAGCCGGCGATGCCGAGCAATGACGCGAGACCAAGGGCGAGCCAGCGTGGGCGGGCGCGGGTGGCGCGATGGAGGGCGCCGAAGAGGAAGAACAGCGCCCAGAGTGAGAAGAAGACGCCGATGCGGTTGCTGGCGCGGAACCACGTGATGCCGGCCAGCGCGAGAACGGCGGTGCCACCACCGACCGTTGCGATCGCCGTGGCCCAGAGTGCGCCGAGCGCGGCGTCGGGCACACGGTGGTGCGGCATTGGGCGAGCGGCGCGGCGGAGCGCGACGACGGCCAGCAGCACGAGGCCGGCGAGACCGACGAGCCCGAGATAGTTGTAGAAGGGTTCGCCCTTCAGCGCGGTATCGGAGGCGTAGATGCGCCCGAGGTCGCGGAGGAGGTGGCTGCGGTGGTCCTCGGGCGGGATGGCAAGGTCGAGCGGTTTGAGCGCGTAGAGTTCGGCGCCGGTGTAGCTGCGGTCGAACTGGGCGGCACCATCGTCGCTGGCGAGCTTGGCGGCGATGAACGTCCAGTGACTCGCGACGACGACGAGCACCATCGTGGTCGTGAGCATGGCCAGCGGCGCGAGGCGTGACCACGGGGCGCGGCGGAGGCGATTCAGGGCGAAGGCGCCGGCGATCACACAGCCGGCGAAGAAGACGAAGTACGGGTTGCCCCAGCCGAGCCAGAGCCCGAGGGCGGCGGCGAGTAGGAGCGCGTGCCGACGGTTTCCGACCGGCGGAGCGTTGCGCGCGGCGCCTGCACAGAGGAGCAACAGCGGCGGCAGGGTCCAGGTCTGCGCGAAGCTCAGGGTGCCGAGCCAGCGCAGGTGGTAGTTGCTGAACGCGAAGAGCAGCGCGGCGCAGGCGGCCCACTCCCAGCGCCAGCGCAGATGGCGGGCGCAGAGGTAGAACGAGAGCGCGGCGGCGGCGATCAGGGCGCAGCCGAGGAGGTTGACGGCGGCAAAAGGACCGACGATCCGCCCGAGCACGCCGGAGAGCGCGAAGGTCGGCGCGTCGCTGATCGGGTACGCGGACCAATCGGCGCCGAAAGGGGCGGCCAGCCGGTCCGCACCGCTGTAACCGAGAAACGGTTGAAGTGGGCCGTCCATCGCCAGGCGGACACGGGCGTAGATCTCGCACGGGTCGCCCGAGAAATCATCGGGGGTGGACCATGCCTCGCGGCTCCAGCGACCTGTGTAACCGACCCAGAGCGACGCTGCGCAGAGGGCGACGAACAGTGGAAGGGCGCAGCGTGAAAGGAGGGAAGTGAGCGCGGGGCGCATGCTGGAGTTCGCCTCAAGCAGCGCCTGTGCGGCCAAACGGAGCAAGTTCCAACTGCGCCGTGCTCAAGCCCGGCGGCGGCCGACGACGAAGACCGAACTGCCGCACGGCGAAGCGAGACCGCAGCGTTGCCAGGCGAACTCGACGCGGGCCAAAGCGGAGAACAGCAACTCGATTGGAGCGGGGTAGAGCTGGACGTCGCTGGTCGGGCGGGCCGGGCGGAAGACTCTGCGTCGGGCCCAGATGAGCGGCAGGGGCAGGCAGTTGGCGTAGCTCGCGAAAACCAGATCGAGTCCCGCGGCGTGGAACATTCCGGCGAGTTCGGGCCGGGTGTAGCGGTGTTTGGTCTCGCACGTGTCGTCGTGGTACGACCAGAGCCAGCGATAGGCCGGGACGTTGACGAGGACCACGCCGGCGGGCCGCACACAGCGGGCGAACTCGCGCAGCGCCAGGGTGGCGTCGTCGACTTGGCAGACGACGTCGGCGGAGACCACGGCGTCGAAGGCGGCGTCGGCAAACGGCAGTTCCGTGATTGAGCCCTGCACGATTTCGCCGCCGGTGCGTTCGCGGGCGAGTTCGCAGGCCAGCGGCATGAAGTCCAAACCGGTGAGACGCCAGTCGGGGTGGGCCGCGCGGAGTGCCCTGATCAAGCCCCCGGTGCCGCAGCCGGCGTCGAGCAGGCGCGAGGGGCCGGGGGGGAGCGAGCGGCGGAGCCAATGGGCGATCCGGCGGTTGAGCGCCTGGAAGTACCACATCCGGTCCTCGACCTCGGCGAGCTTGCGGTATTCGTCCAATTGCATGGGCGCAATTGGTTGAACGGGCGCGGCGCCGGGCGCGATGAAATTGTCCGGACGATGGCGTCGGTGCGGAGATCTCGGGACTTCTACCCGGGGCACCCTGGAGCAAACTGCACCTTCCGGTGGTCCGGTCGTATCAACGGAAGACCTGTTGATGGAGGGACGGAGGTTGCGAGGTGGGGTGGCTCGGCGTTTGGCGCGGGGCGGCCGCGGGCTGGCTGCCCCGGGGGCAGGTTGGCGACGCGGGCTTGCCCAAGGGCGGGACGGTGGCATCAGAGAAGCGGTGCGCATCTCCGCCTTTCTGCGAGGCCCGGTCGGGACCTTTCTGCGTTACGCGTGCTCGCTCGGCCTGCTCGGTTGGCTGGCGGGACGTGTGGATTGGGCGCGGTTGGGCGGGCTGCGGGGATTGGACTGGTCGTTGGCGGCGCCGGCCGTGCTGCTCGCCGGGCTCGCCTATCCGTTGCAGGCCTGGCGCTGGCAGGTGTTGTTGCGCACCCAGGACATTGTGCTGCCGTTCCGTTGGGTCCACGGTGTCTTTTGGATCGGGCAGTTCTACAATTCGTTTCTGCCCGGCGGAGTGGCGGGCGATGCGGTCCGGCTCGCGCAGCTGTGGCAGGTGGCGCCGGCACGCCGGGCCGGCGCGGCCGCGAGTTTGCTGGCGGAGCGGTTGTTAGGGCTGGGGGCGTTGCTGGCGCTCGCAACGCTGGCGTTGGGTGCCCAGGTGGCGTTCGCGCGGGAGGACGAGCGGCTGCGATCGCTGCTGGTGGCGAGCGTGACGGCCTGTGCGTTGCTGACGGTGGCCGAGTGGAGTCTCGTGCGGCCGCGGTGGTGGGAACCGGTTTCCACCCGGGTGCTCGGGGCCAAGCGGGCGGCGGTGCTGCACGACGCGGCGGTCGCGCTCGGGGCCCGAGGGTTGGCTTTGACCGGGGCGGCGACGCTGAGCGTCGGAGTGTGGCTGGTTGACTTCCTGTCGCTCTGGCTGTTGGCCGGGGCGGTGGGGGTGAATGCCGGTCTGCTGACGGTAGCGGTGGCCGCGGCGGCGGCTTATGTGGCGGCGTCGTTACCCGTGAGCATTGGAGGACACGGTGTGCGCGAGGTCTCGCTGGTCACCGTGTTGGGATGGCTCGGACACGGGGGCGGTGGGGACGGAGGGGTGGCACTGCTCGCGCTGGCGTTCTGGGCGCTGTCGGTGGCGTGGTGTCTCGTCGGTGGTGTGGTGCAACTCTTGTCGGTCTGGCTGGGCTGGCCGGTGGGGCGGCGCGGAGTCGGGCCTGAGCCGTGAGCCGGTGGGAGGGGCCGTTTCGCGGTTGAACGCCGCCGCCGGCCTGCGAATCCTTCCACCCATGGCGCGCACCCGAAAACCCGGCACGGCTGAGTTCTACGCCGGCAAACGCGTGCTCATTACCGGCGGGCTGGGCTTCATCGGCTCCAACCTCGCCCGCGAGCTCGTGCGACGCGGAGCCGACGTGCTGATCGTCGACAGCCTCATCCCGCAGTACGGCGGCAACCTGCGCAACATCCACGGTCTCGAGAAGCTGGTGCAGGTGAACCTCGCCGACCTGCGCGACCGCCATGTGCTGCCGGTGCTGCTCAAGGGGCGCGACATCCTCTTCAACCTCGCCGGCCAGACCAGCCATCTCGACTCCATCCAGGAACCGGAGACGGATCTCGAGATCAACTGCCGCGCCCAGCTTTCGCTCCTCGAGGCATGCCGCCAGCACAACCCCGGGCTGGGCGTCGTCTTCGCCAGCACCCGCCAGATTTACGGCAAGCCCGACTACCTGCCTGTCGACGAGAAGCACCCGATCCGTCCGGTCGACGTGAACGGCATCAACAAGTGCGCGGGCGAGTGGTACCACACGCTCTACCATCAGGTGCACGGCCTGCGCACCTGCGTGCTGCGGCTGACGAACACGATCGGCCCGCGGATGCGCGTGAAGGACGCGCGCCAGACCTTCCTTGGCGTGTGGGTGCGCCAGCTCCTCGAAGGGAAACCGATCGAGATCTGGGGCGGCGACCAGTTGCGCGACTTCACCTACGTGGACGACTGCGTGGAGGCGTTGCTGCTGGCCGCGAGCCATCCGGCGGCCGCGGGCCGGGTTTTCAATCTCGGCGGACAGGAGCGCGTCTCACTCGCGGAGCTGGCGCGGCTGATGGTCGAGGCCAACGGCGGCGGCGAATTCGCGGTGCGCGCTTTCCCGGCGGAACGGAAGAAGATCGACATCGGCGACTACTACGCGGACTGGGCGCTGATCCGCGACACGCTCGGCTGGGCACCGCGTACGGCCTTGCCGGTCGCGTTGCGGCGCACGCTGGCATTCTACCGCAAGGAGCTGAAGCACTACCTGTGAGCGCATCCTGGCAGGTCTTCAGTGGTAGGTCCGTTCTTCGGCCGGACGCGTTGGGCTTGGGCCGGAGGGCTCGGGCGGGGAGCGGCGGCGGAGTCGTGGGAGACCCGGGGGCGACCCGGCCAAAGGGGTG
>JAEXPL010000415.1 GCA_023446865.1 Verrucomicrobiota bacterium
CTGACATTCGGGGGCGCATGGAGGTTGGCCTGGGGCGCACGCCCCGGGCTGGGCGGGGGGCCGGCGAAAACAAGCCGGCACAGTATCGGCCAGATCGCGCCGAACCTGAACCGAGATCAGGGCCACGCCCCGCGGGACGCCGCTGTCACCCGTCGCACCGGGCCGGTTGATTCTGCTTGGCGCGACCGCCCCGGCGCGATCCCACTTGTACCTTTTTCCCGTCTCATGCTGCTCTTCCTCGATCTCCTCGGCACCCTCGCCTTCGCCTTCACGGGCGCCTTCCGCGCCGTCAAACACGAGCTCGACTGGCTCGGCGTGATCGTGCTCGCCACCATGACCGGTGTGGGCGGCGGCATGGTCCGCGACCTTCTGCTCGGCGAAACGCCGCCCGTCGCGCTGCGCCAGCCCATGTACATCGGCATCTGCATCCTCGGCGCCGTGCTCACCATCGTCGCCAAGCGCAAGATCGCGCCCCACTGGGACTGGGTGATGATGGCCGACGCGCTCGGCCTCGGTTTCTTCGCCGCCATCGGCGCTGCTCGCGCCGCCCAAGCCGGCGCCAACCCGATGACCATCGTATTGCTCGCCGGCCTCACCGCAGTCGGCGGTGGCGTGATCCGCGATTTGCTCGTGTGCGAGATTCCGCAGGTCCTCAAAAGCGACTTCTACGCGACAGCCGCGCTCATCGGCGGCGCCGCATTCTGGGTGCTCTCCTTCACCACGCTGCCGCAAACGCCGCGACTGCTGCTCACGACCGGCCTGACCTTCGGCCTGCGCCTCTTCGCCATGCGCCGCGGCCTGCAACTCCCCAAGATGCGCCGCCTCCCCGCCTCGCCCTCGACGATCGCCCGACAGCGCGACCGGTAGGGCCCGAGCGCCCGACGCGGATGCCGCTCACCGGCAGCTCGGTTGGCTACACCGGGCTCAAGAAGGGGCCGGCGCTTTGACGCGCCGGGACGCGGCCAGCGTCTCCGGTCCCCCATTGCAGCCGTCGCTCACTTCCGCGCCAGCCAGAGGCGGGCGGCAGTCTGGTTGGAAAAGACCTTCATCTCCAGGTTCGGCGTGCGGTTGAGCGTCTTGAAGACCGTGGCCAGCGCCTCACCTTCCTGCGTGTCGGTCACGATTGCCGCCCGGACCGGGTTGGGAATCTGCAGGTGTCTCGACTGCTGCGAGTGATGGTAGGCTGCAACCGGCTGAAAGCTGAAGCCCGTGGTGTCGTCAAATGTGTGGATCACGTCGGGCGCAAAACCGAGTTCCCGGCCGACGCGAGGCATCGTCGCACCGAAGGACTCCAGATCCTCCGTGGATATCGTGCCCGACCAGGAAACGTGCACAATCCGTCCTTCGACAGTATGGGAATACGGCATGGGTGGGGGCGGCGGAACCGTTACGTCGGATTGTCACTATCTCGCCGCCCCCGCCAAGCGCGTTTTCCCGGACTCGGCCCAATCCAGATCCTCACGACGGCCGAGGCCGAACGGATTCGGGCTCCTCGCGCCGCGTCCCCTCAATCCAGCCGCCCCAGGTCGCGGCGCACCTGCCGCGTCACCGTCGGTCGGACCGGTGCGCGAGCCTCCGATGATAAAATGCCGGAGTGCTTTTCGGCGAAAGTGCGCTAGAAATACGCGCATGCTCTGGGTTCTCCTGGGAGTGATCGTTCTGGTGGTTGCAGTTCGGCTTCTCGTCGAGGCCGTCAGTGCCGGCGCCGGGTTTGCGCTGTTCCTTCTCCGGCGCCGCTTCGCCTACGCAGTCCCGGGCACGCCCGCTGACGGCCCCACGCAGGGCAACCGCCCCGGCACCGCCCAAAACACGAGCGTCCTCGACGTCCAAGACGAGAGTGCCGGATCGGACGAGCATCCGCCATTCCCCGACGATCGGTAGGAATCGCCTTCCGCGCGACCGGCAACCGGCCGGAGCCGTCGCTTACTCCAAAGCGTAGACGCTGCCGTCGGCGCTGCCGAAGATCACCACACCGTCGGCCACCGCCGGCGACGACACGATTGCTCCGAGCGAGAACAGCTTCACCCCTGCGGCGTACATGTCCTCGAAGTATTGCGCGGTGAAAAGCTTCCCGAACTCCAGCGAACCGTCCTCCTTGAGGTAGCCGTTGGCGTTGGCCTTCGCCGCCGGTGTCTGGAAGACCCAGACCACCTTGCCATCGGTCACGTCGACCGCGTAGAGCGAGCCGCCGAAATTGCCGAAATAGGCGAGGTTGCCGGCCAGCGCCAGCGACGAGAACGCCGGCGCCTTCACGTCGGTCTTGAGGAGTTCCTTGCCCGTCGCAGCGTCGAGCACGAAGAACACCGAAGGGATCGACGTCGTGGCATACACTCTCCCGTCACGGACAACCGGCGACGCGATGACCCACGTGTTCTTGTATCTCCACTTCTCCTGCCCGGTCTTCGCGTCGACCGCGTAGAGATGGAAGTCGCGGCAGCCGAAGTAGACCGTGCCGTCGACCACACAGGGAGAGGACGCGATACCCGTCTGGTTGAAGTTCGTCCGGTCCTCGCCGGTCTTGAACTTCCACTTCACAGCGCCGGTCCCGGCGTCGAACGCGTAAAGGAATGTGTCCCAACTGCCGACATAGAGCACGCCATCGGCCAGCGCCGGCGAGGCATGGACAACGTCGCCGGTCTGCACTCTCCACTTCAGCGCGCCGGTCGCGGTCTCGAGCGCATAGACCGCCCCGTCGCCGCAACCGAAATAGACGAGTCCGCCGCCGACCACCGGCGACGACTGGTAGAGGTCCCAGAAATCCGGGATCGGTTGCTGGCGCGGCAGATAGCCGTGCAGGCCGGGCGCGGTGAACTTGCGCTCGCCCGGCATGGCATACTTCCACTTCAGCGCCCCGGTGGCGGCATCGACCGCGTAGAAGTAGCCGTCGTAGCTGCCGAAGTAGACCGCGCCATCCACCACCGCGGGAGTCGCACGGATCGCGCCACCGGGCACATCCTTCGCGCTGGTGGAAAACTTCCACTTGGGCGCCCCGCTCGCCTGGTCGACGGCGTAAAGGCTGCCATCATCGCTGCCGAAATAGACGACCCCGCCCGCCAGCACCGGCGACGAGACCACCGCGCCCCCGGTCTTGAAGGTCCACTTCACGCCCTTGAAGGCCGCGGGACCGTGGGAGTTCACGATACCGCTGTGCGCGGGATCGCCGCGAAACATGCTCTGGCCGCTGGCTGCGGCGGCGATGGTGAGCAGGGCGAGGCCGGCCGCGATGGCGCGCACAGCTCGGCCCTGGAGGGAGGGAACGGAGACGGGGGTGTTCATGGGACGACTATTCCCGACAATCCCACCGTCGCACAAACTCCTTCAACTCCGCGGAGCACCCATGGCCCAGAACCGGTGCCGCCGCGCGGCCGCCGGACCGGTGAACAACCTCCGGCACAACGTTGCCCACAAGTTATTCACGTATCCGGAACCCCAACAACTTGTGAAGAACAAAGGCGTGACCCGCTGCGGCACGACCACATTGTCGGGGTCGTTCTTTGACCGAACCCGCGAAAGACCGAAGGCCTGCAACGGCCGGCGGACACCCGCGAGGGATAATCCCGGGCAACCGGGGAATGGAGCGCCGGAGCTGGTCCGGTCCTCCCCTCCCGCTCGACGCGCAAGCGCCGGACGGAGCAGGCAGATGTCACCAGCTCCTCTGGGCGGGGTCGCACCCGTCCGGAAATGCGAATCAGGAGCTGCGCGGCGAGGGGTGATCAGAAACCGCCACCGAACCGAGTCAGGCCCCACGGACGTTTCGACCGTCGGGACCGACGCAGTTACCCAGAGGGTAATGGTTGCTGCTGCGAATCAGCACGGCGACCCGTGGCCAACCGCGCGACTCGCATCGCGCGTCCAAGGCTCCGCCGAGAGGCGAGAGGCCGCAACGGCCGCGGACTGCCGGGGAGCGAACGGGCGTGGCAATGCCCGCCAAACCTCCTCGCTTGGGGCGGTCGCGCCAAACGCGATCACCCAACTGCAAACGAAAACGCAACCTGAGAGGTAAGAGGTCAGACCCGTAGCGTCAGGTCAACGTCCGGCCACCAGCCGGTGCCGCCCTGACGGTAAACGGTGGAGACGCGAAACGAGCTTGTAGGCGTGTCCCCACCCAGTCCGGCGAGTGCGCGACGGCAGTCGCCCACCGAACCGGGCCCAGAGGCCTCACTCGAAAATCACGGGCGGCAACGCCCGCGACGGTCCTGCTATGAGACCGAGATCATCGCTTGCCGCGATGAATGGCGTCGGGGAACCGGCAGCCCGCCTCGTGCGGAGCGCCCAATGCCGGTGATCGGGAAAGAGAGCGTGGCGAACTCCCACTCCCCAATTTGGCCCGGAGCTCCGCAAGGGGCTCCGGGCCTCATTGCTTTCCAAACCGGCAGCGTCACGTACCCGCGTTCTTTCCCACTTCGACAGAGGCTCCGCCGGAGCTCCGCAAGGGGCTCCGGGCCTCATTGCTTTCAGCACCGGCGGCGCCATGCCGCACGTTCTTTCCTCTTCGACCCAAGCCCACCGCCCCCATCCGCCGCCCGAGCCCTCCGACTTTCCGGTTTCCGGTCTCCGCTTTCCGGTATCCGGCACCGCCCCTTTCAGGCCCGGAGCAAACCCAAACACAGTCGCCCTGCCGCAGACAGGGCGCCGTCCAGGCCCGGAGATCACCCGATCTCCGGGCCTGATTGTTTCCCCCTACTGCCGATGCTTCGCCCTCGCGGGGACTGTCTTCCCCCTCAATTTGCGCCGGTTCCCGCCGATCACACAGCAGGCGGCTTGGAGTCCGACGTACTCGTTCGCCGCGTCCGCCACCGTCAACGCCTCCTGCCGTGCCTCCTCCCTTCCCCGCCCTCGCCGCCAATCCGCTCTTCACCGACCCGGCGCTCGACGATGAAAAAGTCCGCGCCGCCATGCCCCGGCTCCTCGCGGATTGCCAGACGGCCGGCGTGAGCGATCTCCACCTGAGCGCCCAGGCGCGCCCCTTTGTCCGGCACCATGGCCAGATCCACTACCTCGCCGAAGTGCCCCTCCCGGCCGATGTCGCCGAGGCCGCCAACCTCGCTCTCCTCGACGAGGAGCAGTTCAAGGAACTCCAGGAAACCTCCGACCTCGAGTTCGCCCTCGCCTTCGGCCGCAGCCAACGCTTCCGCGCCTGCATCACCATCCACAAGTGGGGCGTCGCCGGCTCGTATCGCATCGTGCCCGCCCACATTCGCCCACTCGAAGAGCTCGGTTACCCGGACCTCGATGTCCTGCACCGCCTCCTCTCCTACCACAACGGCCTCATCCTCGTCACCGGCCCGGTCAACTCCGGCAAGACCGCCACCCTCGCCGCGATGGTCGCCGAGGTGAACCGCACCCGCAACGACCACATCATCACCGTCGAGGACCCCATCGAGTACGTCGTCGCCTCCGACCAGTGCAACGTCACCCAGCGGCAGGTCGGCGCCCACACCAAGACCTTCGCCACCGCCCTGCGCGCCGCCCTCCGCCAGGACCCCGATGTCATGGCCATCGGCGAACTCCGCGATCTGGAGACGATCAACATCGCCGTCACCGCCGCCGAGACCGGCCACCTCGTCCTCGGCACCATGCACACGGCCGACGCCTCCTCCACACTCAGCCGCCTGCTCGACGTCTTCCCGCCCTCCCAACAGGCGCAGATCCGCGCCATGGTCTCCGAATCGCTGCGCGGCATCCTCTGCCAACGGCTGCTTCCGGCCGTCGACGGCGGCGTGGTCCTCGCCACCGAGATCCTCGTCGCCAACCTCGCGGTCGGGAACCTCATCCGCGAGAACAAGCTCCAGAACCTCGCCAGCGTGATGGAGACCGGGGTACGCGACGGCATGCAGTCCATGGACACCTCGGTGCTCGCCCTCTTCCGCGCCGGCCGGATCTCCCAAGAGGTCGCCCTCGCCAATCTCGCCAACCGCGCCCTGCGCGCCCTCCTCGAAAACGCCGCCGCTGGTGCGCCCGGCCTCGCGCCCGACCTTTCCTCCACGGACCATCCCGCCGAGGTCCCTGACGCCCCCGCCGCCAAAAAACGCTTCGGCCTCTTCTGACCCGTCCGTACCTCGCCCGCCATCCTCTCCGACTTCCGCTCTCCGGGTTTCCCCAGTCGTCCGTCCTCCGGCCTTCCGCATTCCGCGTTCCGCAATTTCCCGTGGCCCTCATCGACCAGCTTCTCTCCGAACTGCTCCGCCGTGGCGGTTCCGACCTTCACCTCACCGTGGGTTTGCCGCCCCGGGGCCGCATCTCCGGCGACCTCCAGCCGCTCTCGACAGAGCCCCTCTCCGCCCTGACCATCGAGCCGCTCCTGCGCGAGATCTGCCCGGCCCGGCGTTGGAAACACTTCGAGGAGCACAGCGACCTCGATTTCGCCTATGAGGTGCCCGGCCTCGCGCGGTTCCGTTGCAACTACCTCCACAACCACTGGGGCATGGCGGCCGTGCTGCGCCAGATCCCCTCGCGGATCCTTACTTTCGACCAGCTCGGCCTGCCCGAGGCGCTCAAGAAGCTGTGCGTCCTGCGCTCGGGCCTCGTCCTCGTCACCGGGCCCACCGGCTCCGGCAAGAGCACCACGCTCGCGGCGATGATCGACTACATCAACGCCACCCAGACCCGCCACATCGTCACCCTCGAGGACCCGGTCGAGTTCGTTCACCCCAACCGCCGCTCCGTGATCGTGCACCGTGAGGTCGGCGAGCACACCCAGTCCTTCGCCGCCGGACTGCGCAGCGCGATGCGTTCCGACCCCGACCTGATCCTCCTCGGCGAGATGCGCGAACTCGAGACGATCAAGCTCGCCCTCAACGCCGCCTCCATGGGCATCCTGGTCTTCGGTACGCTGCACACCAACTCCGCCCCGAAGACGATCGACCGCATCATCAACGCCTTTCCCGCCGAAGAGCAGAACCAGGTCCGCGTCCTGCTCGCCGGCTGCCTCGTCGGCATCGTTTCCCAGCTGCTCTGCAAGAAGGAGGGCGGCGGCCGCGTCGCCGCCCACGAGATCCTGCTGCAGCATGAGGCGCTCGCCAACGTCATCCGCACCGGCCGCGTGTCCGACGTCCGCGCCATCATCGAGGGCGGCACCACCGAGGGCATGTGCAGCATGGACGGCACGCTCGCCCGTCTCCTCGCGGCCGGGACAATCAGCGCGCACGAGGCGTACAACAAGGCGCTCGACAAGCGCACCTTCGAGTCGCTCCGCGCCCCCGCCCCGGCCCCCGCGCCGCAACCCTCGGCGCCATGACCGCCGCGTCCCGCACGCCCCGGCGACACCGGCCGGCGCCTCCTCCTCACTGCGGTGGCGGACCGCTGAAAATTCTCATTGCTCGCAGCGTATGCGCGCAGCCAGTCTCGGGACCGGAGGCCCGCCGTCGCGGCGGGCGGCTTTCTCGGCCAGGACAACGGACCTGTAAGTCGAAGGCACAATCTCACCCGTCCCGCCTGCGCGGTTCCCTCGGTGAGCTTGTGCCTTTTGTATTTTCAGGGCCAAGCCCGGGCCGGAAGGCCACCTCCAAATCACGGATGCAGAGACCCAGCCACCAACCCCGCCCGTTCGCCACCCCACCGCACGCCACCCGGCGGCCGTGCCGCGGGGCCCGCGCTGTCGCCGCATGAACCCGGCGTCCCCCAGCTCCGGCGACCGGCCGCTGCTCCCCGGCCTCGCCGCCGCCGACCACGGCCGCGGCGAACGGATCCTCCATGTCGACGACGAACCGACCGTCACCACCGCGCTGCAACGTCTGCTGGCGCGGATCGGCTACCGCGTCGAGTCCTTCAACTGCCCTCAGGCCGCGTCCGCCCGCTTCCGCGCCGCGCCCCACGAGTTCGACCTGGTCCTCACCGATCTGATGATGCCGGTCGTCACCGGCCTCGACATCGCCGCCCTGGTGCGGGCACTCCGCCCCGATCTTCCCGTGGTGCTGCTCAGCGCGTACGGCGAGCGGCAGGACTCGCCTTCGTTGCGTGCGGCGGGAATCCACACGGTGATCGCCAAGCCCGCCTCGATCGCGGTGGTGGCCGCCGCCCTGCGCCGCTCGCTCGACCGCCCTCCCCCTTCCGCATGAACGAACCCGCTCCCCAATCGCGTGGTCGCCTGCTGGTCGCCGACGACGAAGATCTCGTGCGCAAGGCGATCGCCGCGCTGCTTGTCCAGCACGGCTTCGCCTGCACCTGCGTCGCCTCCGGCGCGGAGGTGCTCGACCATCTCCGGCGGCACGAATTCGATGCGCTTGTCTCCGACCTCGAGATGCCGGGCAACAGCGGCCTCTCGCTCCTCGAATCCGTCCCCCAGTTGGCGGCCGGCATGCCCATCGTCGTGCTCACCGGCAAGCCCACTGTCGAGACCGCCGCCGGCGCGATCCGCCTGCCCGTCGCCGCCTACCTCACCAAGCCGCCGGACTATACCGAGCTCGTCGCGGTCCTCGACGAGGCGATCCTGAAATGCCGCACCTATCGCGCCATGCAGGCCGGCCAGCGCCGTCTCCAGGACTGGGAGATGGAGCTTGAGACCGTGCTCCGGCACTACAGCAGCCACGGTTCCGAGGCCGGCGGCCCGATGGGTTGCTACCTCCGGCTCTCCCTCCGGCACGCCATCCTCGTTCTCTCCGAGCTCGAGCAGGCCGCCCGCGCCCTCGAACACGGCCCCGCCAAGGCCCACACGCTGCGCCAACTCGACCGCGAGGTCGCCCTGCGCCGCGCCGTCGATGTCCTCCGGCGCACCAAGCAGAACTTCAAGAGCAAGGAGCTCGCGGATCTCCGCATGGAGCTCGAGCGCCTCCTGGCCCAAAGCGACCCCGCCGAGGCCCCGCCGGAGAATTGATCGCGCGGACGGACACCCGCATCCAGCCGGCGGGTTCAACGTTCGGCCCTCGACGCTCGCCCCGCGCCTTCCCCAGGGCCTTCCCGCCGGCTTTCCCGTTGCCAGCGCGCGGCACGCTCCCTTCCTTGGCGACGTCCATGGCCCTGCCGTTCTTCTCCCGTACCCGCAACGCGATCGCTGCGCGTTGCGCCGATGACTCCGCCACCAAGGCGCGGCTGCGGTTCGCACCGTACTACCACGCCATGGAGGCCCAGCAGGGCACCCGTATCCGCCTCGACGGCCGCGAGCTGGTCATGCTTTCGAGCAACGACTACCTCGGCCTCTCCTTCCACCCGAAGGTGATCGAGGCCGGCCAGCGCGCCCTGGCCCGCTGGGGCGCCAGCACCACCGGTGCCCGCGTCTCCAACGGCTCCCGTGCCTACCACCACGCCCTCGAGGAGAAACTCGCCGCCTTCCTCGGCAAGGAAGCCTGCCACATCCATGCCGCCGGCTACCTCTCCTGCATGTCCGGCGTCGCCGCCTTCGCCGCCAAGGGCGATGTCGTCCTCGCCGACAAGAACATCCATTCCTGCCTCTGGGACGGTATCCGCCTCTCCAACGCCACCGTCGAGCGTTTCGCCCACAACAACGCCGACGACCTGCGCGATGTCGCCAAGACCATCCCCGAGGACACCGCGCGCCTCATGGTCCTCGAGGGCGTCTACTCGATGGAGGGCCACATCGCGAAGCTGCCCGAGCTGCTTGCCGTCGCCGAGGAGTACGAATGCTTCAACGTGCTCGACGACGCCCACGGCTTCGGCGTGCTCGGGCGTGAGGGCCGCGGCACCGCCGACCATTTCGGCCTCGCCGACAAGGTCGACATCATCGTCGGCAGCCTCTCCAAGTCGCTTGGCAGCACCGGCGGTTTCGTCGCCGGCAAACGCACGTCCATCGAGTACCTCCGCACTCACTCGAAGCACACCATCTTCAGCGCGGCGCTCAGCCCGGCGCAGGCCGCCGCCGCCGAGGCCGCCCTCGAGCTCATGCAGACCGAGCCGCAGCACCGCGAACGTCTCTGGGCCAACACCCGGCGCTACGTCGCGTTCCTCCAGTCGCTCGGTCTCGCCACCTGGGGCAGCGAGACGCCCGCGGTGCCGGTCGTCGTCGGCTCGAAGGAACGCGCCTACCGTTTCTGGCAGCTGCTGCTCGAAAAGGGCGTGTTCACGGTCATGTCGATCGCGCCCGCCGTACCGCCCGGCAAGGACCTCATCCGCACCGCCATCTCCGCACTTCACTCCGACGAGGACCTCGCCCGCATCGAGGACGCGTTCGCCTACGCGTTGAAGCGGCTGTGAGGCGTGGGGCGCGCCGCCCTCCGCTCGCCGCCGCTCGACCCCGTCCCACCGCACCGCTGGCGTCCCCTTTCACCCGATGCTCGTCCTCCGCTCCGCCACCCTTGCCGACGCGGCGGCGATCGCCGATCTCACCGCCGAGCTCGGCTACTCCCACGACGTCGCCGCGATCCGCCACCGGCTGGAACAACTCCTGCCGACGCCCCACGAACTCGTTCTCGTCGCCGAAGAGGCGGAGGTCGTGATCGGCTGGCTCCACGCGCACCTGAGCATCGCGCTCGAATCCGGCCTGAGAGGCGAAATCGTCGGCCTCGTCGTCTCCGCCACCCACCGCCGCAGCGGCGCCGGACGGGCGCTCGTTCGCGCCGCCGAAGATTGGGCCGCCGCCCGCGGCGCCCCCGTCGTCGTCGTGCGGAGCAACGTCCGCCGCGAGGAGAGCCATCGTTTCTACCTCGCACTCGGCTTCATCCACTCGAAGACGCAGGCCGTCTATCAGAAGCCCGGCACGGTCCCCGCCGCCTGAGCGCCGCCACGGCGCTCAGATCTCGTAGTTGTAGCCGGCGAAAGGCAGCTCGACCTCGAGCGACTCGTGTTTGCGCCGGTGGCGTACCGAGAGATTCGCGCCCTCGTAGGTGACGAGGCTGTGCGACGGCACGGAGTTCATCAGCCAGACGTTGGAACCGATGATCGAGTGCGCGCCGACGAGCGTGTCGCCGCCGAGGATGGTGGCGCCGGCGTAGATCGTCACGTTGTCGCCGACATTCGGATGCCGCTTCACGCCCTTCACCGGGTTGCCCTGCGGATCGAGCGCGAAGGACTTCGCGCCGAGCGTGACGCCCTGGTAGAGCTTCACGTGATCGCCGATCACGGTCGTCTCGCCGATGACCACACCGGTGCAGTGATCGATGAAGAAATGCGTGCCGATCTGCGCGCCGGGATGAATGTCGGCGCCGGTGCGCTCGTGGGCGAACTCGGTGAGCATGCGCGGAATCAGCGGGACCCCGCGCCGGTAGAGAATGTGCGCGATGCGCTGCAGCGAGATCACCAGCACGCAGGGATAGGCGAGAATGATCTCGTCCTGGCTGCGGGCGGCGGGGTCGCCAGTGTAGGCGGCCTCGACATCGGTCTGGATCAGGCGACGCAACGCGGGAAATTCGCCAAGCAGGTACAGGCTCTCCTCCGCGGCGGCCTTCTGCGGGTCGGCGTGGCCGGCGTAGGCCAGCGCCTTGGCAATTTCGGCGCGCAGGCTGCGCTCGACCTCGGCCAACTGGCCGCCGACGAGGCTTCCGACCTCGTCGCGGGTCGGCGCCTGCTTTTCGAAGAAGCCCGGGAAGAGCAGGTGCATGAACCCGCGGGCCAGCGCGTCCACGGCAGCCTCGGACGGCAGGTTGGAGCCGTCGAGGTGGTTGATGCCGCCGTCGTCCGAGTAGGACTGGAGGAGGGCGGCTTTGATCTGGTCGAGATTCATGGCTCAAGTTTCCACCGAGGGCGGAAACTCATTTGATGATCATGTCCTTCACCGTCTTTCCGGCGGGAATCATCGGGAGGACGTGCTCCGTGTACGGCACAACGACGTCGAGAACAAAGGGGCCGTCGTGGTCGAGCATCTCCTGGATCGCGGCGCGCAGCTCGCTCTTCTTCACCACGCGTCGGCCCTTCACGCCGAAGCCCTCGGCGATCTTCACGAAGTCCGGGTAGAGTCCGTCGAGATTCTCGGGGCCGCCGATGTTGGCCTTGTCGCCGAGGATGGTGTTGCCGCGCACGCCGTTGTAGAAGCGGTCCTCCCACTGCACGACCATGCCGAGGTGCTGGTTGTTCAGGATCATGGCCTTCGCGCCGATCTTCTCGATCGCGGCGGTCGCCAACTCCTGGATGTTCATCGTGAACGAACCGTCGCCGTCGATGTCTACGACCTGCTTGTCGGGCCGGGCGACCTTGGCGCCGAGCGCGGCCGGGTAGCCGAAGCCCATCGCGCCGAGGCCGAGCGAGCTGATGTAGCGGCGCGGCTCGGCGAACTCATAGTACTGCGCGGCCCACATCTGGTGCTGGCCCACGCCGGTGACGACGATCGCCTCGCCCTTGGTGAGCTCGTAGAGCGCGCGGATCGCCTCCTGCGGGAGGATGTGCGGACTCTGCTCGAACGAGAACGGGAACTCCTTCTTCCACGCCGCGCACTGGGCGCGCCAGGCGGTGGTGTCGGGCGCGGGGGACTTGCGCTCCGCCTGGAGCGCGTTGAGGCGGCCGAGGGCGTGTTTCAGGTCGCCGACGACCGGCATCATGACGCGCTTGTTCTTGTTGTGCTCGGAGGCGTCGATGTCGAGGTGGACGATCTTGGCATGGCGCGCGAAGGCCTTGGTGTCGCCGGTGACGCGGTCGTCGAAGCGCGCGCCGAGGCAGAGAAGCAGGTCGCACTCGTCGGCGGCGAGGTTGCCCGCGACGGTGCCGTGCATGCCGAACCAGCGCAGCGAGAGCGGGTGCGTCTCCGGGAAGGCGCCCACGCCCATGAGCGTGGTCGTCACCGGGATCTGGTTGCGCTCCGCGAAGGCCTTCAGCTCGGCGCCTGCGTCGGCCGAGATCGCACCGCCGCCCACGTAGAGCAGCGGTTTCTTCGCGTCGGCGAGGAGCGGGAGGATGGCGGCGAGCTGCTCGTCGGTGGCGTGCTTCTCGGGTTTGTAGGCCGGGAGCTGCATCTCGACCGGCCAGACCGGCGTGAACTTCGCCTGCTGCACGTCCTTCGGGATGTCGATGACGACCGGGCCGGGGCGGCCCGTGGTGGCGATGTGGAACGCCTCGCGGAAGATGCGCGGCAGGTCGTGCACATTCATCACAAGGAGGCTGTGCTTCACGATCGGCAGCGTCATGCCGTAGAAGTCGGTCTCCTGGAACGCGCTTTTCCCGATGTACTTCGAGAACACCTGCCCGGTGATCGCGATCATCGGGATGCTGTCCATGTAGGCGTCGGCGATGGCGGACACGAGATTCGTCGCGCCGGGGCCGCTCGTGGCCATGCACACGCCGGCCTTGCCGGTGACACGGGCATAGGCGTTGGCCGCAAATCCGCCGCCCTGCTCGTGGCGCGGGAGGATGACGCGAAACTTGTCGGTCTTGGTAAACGCCTGGTGGAGCTCCAGCGACGCCCCGCCCGGGTACGCGAAGACGACATCGACGCCCTCGCGGATCAGGCATTCGGCGACACAATCGGCGCCTTTCATCTCGCGGCTGGAGTGGGCGTGCGGGTGGGCGGAAGCGGCGTGAGCAGTCATGGTAGCGTCGTTCAGGGGCGGCCAACCTTGGCGGTCGTCCCCCGCTCGGCAAGGGCGGAGTGCGACGCCGGTGAGACCAGAAGCTGGTGGCCGACCGGTGGTTGCAGACGACAAGATGCACCCGTCGTCGGCAGCAACGCTCATCACCGCCGCGGGGCGGCCCCCCCCCCCGCGGGGGGGGCCCCCCCCCCCCCCGCCCCCCCC
>JAEXPL010000460.1 GCA_023446865.1 Verrucomicrobiota bacterium
TTCTCCGGCCTCGCCGAGGCGCTCAACAGCCACAAGGAGGACGAGTTGCTCACGCTGCCCGACAAGACCGAGTTCCGCCTCTGCGGCATCGCCACGAGCATCCAGAAAAAACTTTCGAAGAAGGACAATCGTCCCTGGTCGCCCTTCGTCGTCGCCACCCGCGCCGCCAACGTGCCGGTGAACATGTACGCCGACGCCTACGAGCTCTACGCCAAGAACCTCGAGGCCGAGAAGCCCGTCGCCGTGCTCGGCACCATCCTCCGCAGCGAGGACGGCGCGCGCCTCAACGTGAAGGAGTGCTACCCGCTCGAGCCGCACCTGATGAACAACATCAAGAAGATCACCTGGGTGGTGCGCCCCGATGATCCGCGCAACGACGACTTCCTGCGGCAGCTGCGCGAGATGCTCCTCAAGACCACCGGCGACATCCGCAGCGAGGTCGCCGTGCTCTTCGACGACGACACCCTCGCCGTCGCCGAGACCGCCGGCGCGTTGAACTGGAAGCTCATCCCGTCCGACTTCCAGAATCTCCGCAAACACCCCGCGCTCGCCGGCGTGGTGATCGAAACCCGCGCCATCGAGCTCAAGGAAACCAACCGCTGGAAACGCCGCGGGTAAGCTGAACTCCCAACTGCCCTGGCAACATGAAGAATCGGGTCGGTGACACACAGGAAGAGATCTGCGCCCAGATCGGTGTCCACTTGCTCTTGATTCAGGACTTCGAGCATCTCCTCACATTCGCGCTCCGCGTAGGGCTGCGTGAGCGCTCAGAAATCACCATCGATTCACTGACCGAAGAAGACCGCAGGACAATGGGCACGTTCATGCGGGACCTTCGGCGTGATGCCAGTTTACGAGACGATCTCGACCAACTCCTGAAACAAGTGCTCGATGACCGAAATCTCTTTGTGCATCGGCTACGGCAACAACCTTGGTTTGACACCCACACTTCGGAAGGGCGCGATCAAATCTGGAAATGGTTCGAACAGGCGCAACCACGGCTGCATGAGGCGATACTGATCTTCACGGCATTCGCCTTCGATATCGTGCAACGCTCGGGCTTTCCCGAAGATATCTCAAAACTCCCATGGCAAGGAGATTTCTACCGAGAAGTGGCCGAGCGTTATATGCCGCGAGTCGGCCAGATGATCGCGAGAAAGCATAGACAGGGACATCCCTCCCAGTAGACCGCCGCACTCGGGCCGACTTACCTCGTCCTCCCGAATTGAAGCCCAAAGGCGTCTAGACCTGCGCCATGCGCCTCAGCGGTCTTCCACCGCTCGCGGTCTACTGGCTCATCCACCACTCCACACTGGCACGGCCGGCCAACTACGATCAGCCGCCGGTGCTCTCCTAATTCGTCGGCTCCGTCGCCCCGCTAATCATCCGTCGAGTCACGCCTGCGGGTGGACCCGTTTGCCCCCAAGCGGGTCGCGGGCTCGGTCCGCTGCCGATCGAGCAACACGTCCAGCACCGGTCGTCTTGGGTGCCGGCTCTCGCACGCGGCGGCGTTGGGACAACGCCGCCCACCTCGGGCGAGCGATCACGTGTGGCACAGGAGCCGACACACGCATTCCTTCCGCCCCGCCCGTCCGCCTACTTCTTCGCGGCGGTCTCTTGCACGAACCGTTCGATGCGGTCGCAGGCTTCGCCGATCTGCTCGTAGCTCGTGGCGAAGCAGGCGCGGACGTGGCCCGCGCCGTTGGCGCCGAAGGCCGAGCCGGGGACGACAGCCACGTGTTTGCTCTGCAGCAGGCCGACGGCGAAGTCCTTCTCGTTCAGACCGGTGCCGCCGACGTACGGGAACGTGTAGAACGAACCGCGCGGACTGTGGCACTTCAGGCCGATTTCGTTGAAACGTCGGACGATGAAGTCGCGGCGGCGATGGTACTCGGCGCGCATGCGCAACACGTCGTCCCAGCCGCGGAGCAACGCCTCGGTGGCGGCGTCCTGGCTGACGATCGACGCGCACATCATCGAGTACTGGTGAACCTTCATCATCGCCTCGATGAGCGGCGCCGGACCGCAGGCGTAGCCGATGCGCCAGCCGGTCATCGCGAAGGCCTTGGAGAAACCGTGCAGGAAGATCGTGCGGTCGCGCATGCCCGGCAGGCTGGCGATGCTCACGTGTTCGCCCTCGAAGGTGAGCTCCGAGTAGATCTCGTCGCTGAAGACCAGCAGGTCCTTCTCGATGGCGAACTTGGCGATCGCCTCGAGCTGTGCGCGCGAACAGGTGCCGCCGGTCGGATTGCACGGCAGGTTCAGCATCAGGATACGGCAACCCGGCTCCCACGCGGCGGCGAGCGCCTCGGCGGTGAGTGCGAAGTTGTCCTTGGCGAAGGTCGGCACCGGGATGCCCTGGCCGTGCACGAGCGTGACGCTCGGGCTGTAGCTCACGTAGCAGGGCTGGTGGAAGAGCACCTTCTCGCCGGGGTTCATGAACGCCCGGAACGCCAGGTCGAGCGCCTCGGACACGCCCACGGTCACCAGCACGTCGCTCTCCGGCCGGTACTCGATGCCGAAGTGCTCGCCCACGTAGGTCGAGATCGCGCGGCGGAGCTCGATCAGGCCGAGGTTGGCGGTGTAGTGGGTGCGGCCGCGTTCGAGCGAGTAGATCGCCGCCTCACGGATGTGCCACGGCGTGCGAAAATCGGGTTCGCCGATGCCCAGCGAAATGACGTCGGCCCCCTTCATCTTGGCGACGACATCGAAGAAGTCGCGGATGCCGGAGCGCGGCAGACCGACAACGTGGCGGGCAATAAAACGGGTGGGATCGCTCATGGCGGTCGGAAGGGGCGGCGGAAGCGGGAGGCGCGGAGCGCGGATGGCGGAAGCGGCGAGCGGTTACGGCGTGATCTTGAGCGGTCCCGTCTCGTCCTCGCGCTGCTCCATGAGGATGCCGTTTTCCTTGTAGGTCCGGAGCATGAAATGGGTGGCGGTGGAGAGCACGCCGTCGATGGTCGAGAGGCGCTCGGAGACGAAGGCCGCGACCTTCTGGAGGCTGGTGCCGCTCACAAAGACGAGCAGGTCGTAGCCGCCGGAGTTGAGGTAGCAGGAGTCGACCTCGTCGAAGCGCGCGATGCGCTCGGCCAGGCGGGTGAAGCCGCCGCCGCGTTCGGGGCGGATCTTCACCTCGATGACGGCGCGCACGACCCCGGTCTCCTCCTTGGCGAGGTTGAGCACGGGCCGCCAGCCGAGGAAGATGCCCTGCGCCTTGAGCTCGTCGAGCTGGCGGGCGACTTCGGCCTCGGACAGTCCCAG
>JAEXPL010000489.1 GCA_023446865.1 Verrucomicrobiota bacterium
CAATTTCGAGACGATCAAGCGCTCGATGGCCAAGTTCAAGAAGTGGCAGCAGATGGACACCTCCGGCGAGCTCGCGAAGCTCCCGAAGAAGGAGGAGTCCAAGATCCGCCGCGAGATGGCCCGCATGCAGCGCAACTTCGACGGCATCACCGAGATGCCCGAGATCCCGGCCGCCATGTACGTCGTGGACATCAACCACGAGGACATCGCCGTCGCCGAGGGCAACCGTTGCAACATCCCGGTCATCGCCCTGGTCGACACCAACTCCGATCCGACCAAGGTCACCTATCCGATCCCCGGCAACGACGACGCTGTGAAGTCGGTCCGCATCATCACCGATGCCATCGTCGAGGCGATCCAGGCCGGCTTGGCCCAGCGTGAGAGCCGCAAGGCCAACCGCGCCGCCGAGCAGAAGGCCGCCGCGGCCGCCGCGCGCGCCGCCGCCGTCGACCTCTCCAAGGTCGAGGTGCCCGCCGCCGCCAAGGACCTCGTTGATGAGGCCGTCGGTGCTGAGGAGACCCCGGCTCCCGCCGGTGCCGGTGCTGCGCCCGCCAAGAAGCGCCCGGCCGCCCGCCGCCCCGCCCCGAAGAAGGCCGAGTAAGCGCCGCGAATCGCCCTGTTTCACAACATGAGCACTCCCATTACCGCCACCCTCGTCAACACCCTGCGCGAAAAGACCGGCGCCGGGATGATGGACTGCAAGAAGGCCCTCGTGGAAGCCAACGGCAACCTCGACGAAGCCGAGACGATCCTCCGCAAGAAGGGTGTCGCTTCCGCCGCCAAGAAGGCCGGCCGCGCCGCCAACCAGGGCCTGATCGAGAGCTACATCCACCTCGGTGGAAAGATCGGCGTGCTGGTCGAGGTCAACTGCGAGACCGACTTCGTCGCCAAGACCGACGACTTCAAGAACTTCGTCAAGGACCTCTGCATGCAGGTCGCCGCTGCGAACCCGTTGTACGTGACCCGTGATCAGGTGCCCGAGGCCGAGCTGGCCAAGGAGCGCGAGATCGCCACGTCGCAGGTCGCCGGCAAGCCGCCCGCCGCGATCCAGAAGATCGTCGAGGGCAAGCTCGAGAAGTACTACCAGACGATCTGCTTGATGGACCAGCCGTTCGTGAAGAATCCCGATGTCACCGTGAAGGAGCTCCTCACCGAGCGCATCGCCAAGCTCGGCGAGAACATGCTGATCCGCCGCTTCGTCCGCTTCCAGCTCGGCGCCTGAGCGCCGCGCGAGTTGCGAACCGAAACTTTGGGCGCCGTCCGCGAGGACGGCGCCCTTTTTGTTGTCTGATGGAGCGGCGCCGAAGTGCCGGTGTCCGCAATCTCGAGATGAGCGAGAACGGGTTCGGCCGGCGCCGGCCGGCAAGAGGAAGGGGCAAGCCCGGCCCCATTGCCCGGCTTTGTCAGTTCGCCTTCACGGGGGCGGGCGTGGCCTCGGCCTTCACCCGCTTCACCACGATCTTCTCGACGCCGAAATCGCCCACCGTGCGGGTCAGCTGGAGTTCGTCGCCGGCGATGGTGCCGACATAGGTGATGAGCACGCTCATCCCGCCCAAGTCCAGCGGCTCGGCAAACGAGACCTCGGCCCCATTGAGCTTGATGTCTTTGATCACCGACGAGCCGCTCGCCATCGAGTTCACGAAGGTGGCTTTGCCGGTGATCGTATCGCCCGCGGCCGTGAATTCGTAGGCGTACTTCTGTGGGCCGATCTGGGAGTCGAACTCGGAGGTCCATTTGCCGGCGAGATCGGCGGCGTGGGCGGCGCCCAGTCTGGTCAGCGCCATGACCGCGAGCAGGAGGGAGGAGAGGAGTTTCATGTTCTTGGAGTTTGGAGGTTGATGGGTTTGCTGCAGCGGGGGCACAGCGTGCGGCGGCCTGGCCGATTGGAAACAGGATTCTCGCGCGGGCCGCGGCCGTCGGTCGTTGCCGTTTGGACACCGAGACGGGCAAGGAGCGTAGCGGCGTGTCAGGATCGAAATGGCCGCGTCACGGAGTGCACCGCGCGGTGCGACGAAGTTGTGCTTTTGCCTCGGTGGGCAAGGCCGCTCTTGCCTGCCGCCACGATTTGCGGCATCGCGGCCTTGGCCTTCTGCCTCCGCGATCGAACCGCGCTTTCGATTCTGCCGTTTGCCTGGAACCATCTAGCCCCGCCCGCCCGCCCCCTGCTTCCGATGCACCCCGAATGGACCGCCTTCTCGACCGGCGAGTGGATTCTCGCCGGTATCGCCTTGGGCTGTTGGTTGAGCGCGGCCCACGGGGGAAACTTGTACGCATCCCATGAGTGGCGAACCCGGGGGCAACTGGTGGTCGGCATCGACGGGCGCGCCCTCGGAACCCGGCCCGACGATGTCACCACGATCGAGGGGCGCCTGAACTGGGCATGCTCGCTTCTGCTGGCCTCTGTGCTTGGCCTCGTCGTGGGCGGCATCGCGTGTTTCTTCGTCTCGTATCGGCTGCCTTGGTGGGGCGCACTGGCGGGCCTTTTCGGCGGATGGCTTCTGGGGCTGATCTGCGGCGCGACGTGGGGCCACTTCGTCAGCCTGCCCTTGGTCAAGCGACGCCACGACCGGTTGGTCGAGAAGTCACGCGCAGTCAACTTGGCCGCGCGGATCGAGGCGGAGGCCAACCGGCTCATCCAAGAACTCGCCCAGAATCTCGGCGGCAGGGAGGTGCTGATGGCGACACTGGCCAAGATGTCCGAAGCGGAAGTGGCGAGGGTGTGGCGCTTCACGCGCGAAGAGGCCCGGCGGATCGCCACACAGCTTGGGCACAACGAGCGGGAGAAATACGCGATTCTGGGGTTTTGCCGCCAGGTTCGCGACAAACGCTGACCAATGCCTTCGCGGTCCTCTGCGTGTTGATGCAGTCGAGCGCCGTACTTCGGGGGAGGGGCGCCAAACTGCCGGTGCTGCGCTTCCAGTTGGGACGTTGGCCGGATCCGCGCTCGGAACGTCCGGCCCTCGACCTTCGCCTCTCGTCGCTCGACTGACACGTCAACGCTGCGCCGGTGTGCCTCCGTGTCGGGCGCGTGGCCGAAGTTGCACTCGGCTTCCGGCCCCCTTTTCCTCGTGCCATGTCTGTCGCCGGCCCCGTTCGGTCCCAACGCCTCGCCGACCTGTTTCTGCCGCTGGTGCTGGCGGGGTTGGTCGCGTTCGCCTACTGGCCGGCGGTGCACGGGGCGCAGCTCTGGGACGACCCGGCGCACATCACCAGCCCCGGGCTGCGCGGGTTCGACGGGCTGGCGCGGATCTGGACGGAGTTCGGCGCGACCCAGCAATACTACCCGGTGCTCTGCACCGCGTTCTGGGTCGAGCATCGGCTCTGGGGCGATTCAACGACCGGATACCACCTCGCGAACATGCTGCAGCATGCGCTCTGCTGCTGGCTGCTGGTTTTCGTGGTGCGCCGGCTGTGGGCCATGCAGCCGAGCGATGTCGCGGCGGAATCCGCTGCGGGGCGCGGGGCGACCTTCGGTGCCGTGGCCGGCTGGGTGGCGGCGTTTCTCTTCGCCGTGCATCCGGTGTGCGTGGAGTCGGTGGCGTGGATCACCGAGCAGAAGAACACCCTGTCGCTGCTTTTCGGGCTGGCGGCGGTGTGGTGCTCCCTCGGGTTCTCCGAGCGGGGCGGGTGGGGCCGCTTCGCGTTGGCGACGGTGCTGTTCCTTGCCGCGCTCGGCTCGAAGACGACCGCGGCGATGCTGCCGCCGATCCTGCTGGTGTTGCTGTGGTGGCGACGGGGAACGTTGCGCTGGCGCGGCGATGTTCTTCCGCTCGTGCCGTGGTTCGTGGCCGCGGTCGGAATGGGGCTGCTGACCAGCTGGGTGGAGCGAACTTTCGTGGGCGCCGAGGGCGGAGGTTTCGGCCTGTCGTTGATGGAGCGGGTGTTGCTCGCGGCGCGCATCACGTGGTTCTTCCTCGGGAAACTGGTGTGGCCGTTCGACCGGGCGTTCTTCTACCGCCGCTGGGATGTAGGCGTGGAGTCTTCCGGCTGGATTCTCCATCTCGTGGCGGCGCTGCTCGTGCTGGTCGGGTGCTGGCTGCTGCGCAAACGGACGCGCGGCCCGCTGGCCGCGTGGCTGGTGCTCGGCGGGGCGCTGTTTCCGGCGCTCGGGTTCTTCAACGTCTATCCGTTCCTGTTCTCCTACGTGGCCGATCATTTCCACTACCTCGCAGCGGCGGCGATGGCCGGTGCCGCCGGGGTGGGGGTGGCCGTGCTGGTCCGGCGCGGCGGCCGGCGGTTGGGGCTCGGGCTCGCCGCCGGTGGCGCGGCGGTTCTGGCGGTGCTCGTCGGCTGCTCGCGTTCGCACAGCGCGCTCTATGTCGACGACGAGACGCTGTTTCGCGACAACGTCGCCAAAGTTCCGGACAGCTGGATGGCCCGCCAGATCCTCGCGCATGCGATCAGCCTCGTGCCGGGGCGGGAGAAGGAAGCGATCGCCGAGTCCCGCGAAGCCCTGCGGTTGAATCCCGACCTGCCGGAAGCGCATCTGGGCATCGCGGTGCCGCTCGCCCGGACGCCCGGCGGTCAGGCCGAGGCGATCGCCCACTACGAACGCGCGATTGCGCTGCGTCCGAACTACATCGAGGCGCTCAACAACCTCGGTGCCTTGCTGGGCTCGATCCCCGGGCGGGAGAACGAAGGCGTGGCGCGGCTCGAGGCGGCGCTCCGCTACAAGTCCGATTATGCCGACGCGCAGTTCAATCTCGGCGCGATTCTCTCCCGGCTGCCCGGTCGTGCGCCCGAGGCGGTGTCGCACCTTGAAGCCGTCGTGGCCCGGCGACCAAACTCCGCTGCGGCGCGCGCGGCCCTTGGCACTGCTTTGGCCAAGACGCCGGGGCGGCTGGCTGCGGCGGAGCGGGCGTTTCGCGACGCCGTCGCGTTGGCGCCCGACTCGGCCGACTACCGGGCGCAATGGGCCAACGCACTGCTCCTGCTGCCGGGGCGGCAGTCAGAGGGTATCGAACAGTTGCGGACCGCGCTGCGCCTGGAGCCGCGCCGCTCGAAGGTGCGGAACAATTTGGTGATGGTGCTGGCTGGCATGGCGGGCCACCAGGCCGAGGCGGTGGCGTTGCTTGAGGAGGGGCTTGCGCTCGAGCCGCGCGATCCGGCGTTGCTTAACACCTACGGGATCATGTGTGCGCAGCAGGGCCGGTTGGCCGAGGCGCGTTCGGCCTGGGAGCGGGCGCTCGCCGCCGATCCCGGTTTCGCCCTGGCCCGGCAGAACCTGCAGCGTCTTGAACAGATGGGGCGCTAGGCCGTGTCAGGGAAGTCACGTGGCCCGCGCGCAGATCGCCCCGCCCTCGTCACTTGACTTGGCCCCCCGCGGATTCTTCCTCCTGACCCCATGCGTCCCGCCCTGCCTTTTCTGCCCCGCCGGTCGTATGGCGTCCTCGTGGG
>JAEXPL010000494.1 GCA_023446865.1 Verrucomicrobiota bacterium
CCGCTGGCCGGCGGGCTCATCCTCGCCTTCGGCAACTTCATCCCCAAGCGCCTCTGCAAGGTCGTCGCCTTCGTCGGCTTCCTCGTGCCGCTGCTGGTCGCGCTCCACCTCTGGTCCACCTACGCCGCCGCGCCGAAGACCGCCGGCTACGCCTTCCTGTCCGTCACCGACCTCGGCCTCTCCCGCGCGGTGGGTATCGCGCTCAAGCTTGGCCTCAACGGCATCTCGCTCCCGCTCTTCGTGATGGCCGCGATCGTTGGTTTCGCCGCAGGCGTGGCCGCGATCAACTCCGGCGCGGAGCGCCTCAAGCTGTACCTCATGCTTCTGCTCGTGATGCACGGCGGGCTCATGGGCGTGTTCGCCTCGGTCGACATCTTCTTCTTCTACTTCTTCCACGAGTTCGCCCTCATCCCGACGTTCATCATGGTCGGCGTCTGGGGCGGCCGCGACCGCACCTACGCGGCGATGAAGATGACGATCTTCCTAACCGTCGGCGCGATGCTCTCGCTGGCCGGCCTGATCGCCCTCTACGCGAAGAGCGACGCCGCCTCGTTCGACCTGATCAACCTGCGCGCCGCGATCGCGCACTCCGGCGGGCTCACCGCCTACGCGCAGCACAACTTCTTCGCGCTGCTCCTCTTCGGCTTCGGCATCCTCGTCTCGCTCTGGCCGTTCCACACCTGGGCGCCGCTGGGCTACAGCGCCGCGCCCACCTCGGTGTCGATGCTCCACGCCGGCGTGCTCAAGAAGTTCGGACTCTACGGCCTCGTGCAGATCGCGCTGCCGCTCCTGCCGCTCGGCGCGCACGACTGGTCGCAGTGGCTGGTCTGGCTCGCCCTCGCGAACATCGTGATCATCGGCCTCGTCACGATCGCCCAGCGCGACCTCAAGCAGATGATCAGCTACGGCTCGGTGATGCACGTGGGCTACGGTTTCCTCGGCGTGGCCACGCTCACGACCCTCGGCGCCGGCGGCGCGGTGCTCTTCATGGTCGCGCACGGACTGTCGGTTGCGCTCCTGTTCCTGCTCGGGCAGGAGGTGCTCGTGCGCACCGGTACCTTCGACCTGACGCGCATGGGCGGTCTGGTGAAACGCGCGCCGGTGCTCGCGGCCTTCTTCTCCGCGGCGATGCTCGCCAGCATCGGCCTGCCGGGCTTCGCCGGTTTCTGGGGCGAGCTCACGATCTTCCTCTCGCTCTGGAGCCTCTCGAAGACGGTCACCGCGCTCGCGTTGCTCGGCGTCGTGATCTCCGCGGTCTACGGCCTGCGCGCCGTCGCCAAGATCTTCTTCGGCGAGGAGACCGAGCTTCACGCGAAGTACGCCGCCGCCAACCCGACCGCCGACCTCTCCTGGACCGCGCGTTTCCCGGCGCTCGTGCTGCTGGCCGCGCTGTTCTTCCTCGGCTTCTGGCCCAAGGCGCTCACCGCGCCGCTCAACACCACCCTCGGCGAAATCTACCCGGCGATCGAAGCCGCCGTGAAGGTCGTGGCCACCCAGTGATGCACGCCGCGCTGCACAGTATCCGCTCCCTTGCCGGTAGGACCGGTCTCCGACCGGTCGCGCTGGGCTCAAGCCGGCACGCCAGCTTGCACGGAGAGTGTCCGGTCGAAGACCGGACCTACCGGGGCGTTGTTCGCTCCCTCGTTCTCTCGTAATCCGACCAAACTTTCCCTCCTCGGCACAATGCCCTCGGAAACCCTCACCACCCTCCAAGCCCTCGCCGCGACCAACCAATGGTCGGCGCTCGCGCCTGAGATCGCGCTCGGCGTGGCCGCGCTGCTGCTGCTCGCGCTCGAACTCGCTCTGCCGAAACACCTCGTGGCCGTCGCCGTGCCGCGGGCGACGTTCCTCGGCCTCGCCGTCGCGCTGGCGTTGGTTTTCAAGGACTGGGCCGCGCCGCTGTTCGGGCCGGAGCTGTTCGGCGGCCTCGTCCGCCAGACCACCGACTCGCAGATCATGCGCGTCTTCTTCCTCGTGGCGTCGGCGCTGGTGGCGTTCATCGCCACGGTGGTGTTGCCGAAGCACAAGGTGCCGCGGGTGGAGTTTTTCCACGTGCTGCTCGTCGCCACCGGCGCGCTCATGCTGCTGCCGCAGAGCAACCATTTCGTCCTGCTCTTCGTTGCGTTGGAGACGGTCACCGTCGCGTTCTACATCCTCGTCGCCTATTTCCGCTCCAGCCCGCTCTCGCTCGAGGCCGGCCTGAAGTACCTCGTGATGGGCTCGCTCAGCTCGGCGCTGCTGCTCTTCGGCATCGTCCTGCTCTACGGCGTGGCGGGCAACCCGCAGCTCGCCGGCCACACCGCGCAGCCGATGAACTTCGGCGAGCTCGGTGCGTTTCTCCGCCTCAACCCGACCAACCCGCTGGCGCTCGTCGGCGCCGCCCTCGTGCTCTCCGGCCTCGCCTTCAAGATCGGCGCCGTGCCGTTCCAGATCTGGGTGCCCGACGTCTACCAAGGCGCGCCCACGCCGGTGACCGCGTTCCTCGCCGTGTCGTCGAAGGCCGCCGGCATCGCGTTGCTGCTCGTGCTGGTGCGCGGGCCGTTCCAGCCGCTGGTCTCGCTCACGGTGCCGCTGCTCTCGATCCTCGCCGCGCTCAGCCTGCTCTTCGGCAATCTCGCCGCGCTCGGCGAACGCAACGTGAAGCGCCTCATGGGCCTCTCCGGCGTCTCGCACGCCGGCTTCCTGCTCGTCGGTGTGGTCGCGGCGATCGTGCCGAATGGCGCGGTGAGCTGGGCGCCGGCGGCGGTGTTCTTCTACCTCTTCACCTACCTCGTCGGGGCGATGGCGGTCTTCGGGGTGATGGCGCACGTTTCGATCGACGCCGATTCCGACCAGGATCTCCGCCATTTCGCAGGGCTGGCGCGCCGCAGCCCGCTGCTCGGCGCCACGCTCGCGTGCGGCGTGGGCTCGCTCGCCGGCATCCCGCCGCTCGCCGGCTTCATCGGCAAGCTGCTGCTCTTCATCGCCGCTTTCCAAGCACAGCGGTGGACGCTGCTCGGGGTGGCGATCGTCGCGGTGATCATCTCGATCTACTATTACTTCGGCTGGATTCGCGCCGCGTTCTACGACGAGGGGACGGAGGCCGACCGCAACGTCGCCCCGCTGCCGGTGGGCTTCATCGCCGGAGTGACGCTGGTCGCCCTCGCGTTGGCCGCCGTGCTGCTCGGCCTCTATCAAGGCCCGTTCGGCCAGTGGATCGCCACGCGGTGAGTGTAGCGCGATGGGGCCGTGGTGCGCGGAAGTCGGACGAGCCGGGTCGGCGGCACAGCCTATTCCACCACGGTGGCGGGCAGGCGGTAGTAGCAGCGCAGTCCGACGAGGGTGAGCACGGCCGCGAGCGCGGCGCTGATCCAGAGGGTGCCGGTGGCGTCGCGTAGCCAGCCGCTGGAGAGCGCAGCGAGCAGCATCGCCGGCGCGAGCAGGAGCTGCGAGAGCGCGAAGCAGTTCGTCCGGCGCGCGGTGGGGAAGATCTCGAGCACAAGCGCCGAGGCGCCGTTGAGATTGAGGAAGGTCACCGCGCCGAAGAGGGCGAAGAGCACGAGGAAACCGACTTCACCCAGAGGGCAGGGCGCCGCGAAACAGAGCGCGAGCGAAAGCCAGCCGCCGAGCAGCGCGACGGCGCGACCACCGCGGCGGTCGCCGATCCACGCGGTGAGAAGATTGCCGAGGATGCCGCCGAACATCTGCGCGGCGACGAAGCGACCGACGTAGCTTTCGGGGCGGCCGAGGGCGGCGAGGGCGTGCAGCGAGAGGAACGGGGTGAAGATGCCGACCCCGGCGAGGCAGAGGCGCGCCGTGGTGTAGCGGCGGAAGAGCGGGTCTCCGCGCCAGAGCGCGGGCAGGCTGCGGAGACGGGCGAGCGCATCGTGCTCCGGGTCGTGCGGCGGCGGCTCGTGGGGCAGTTCGCGCACCTGGCAGAAGAACAGGAGCGAGAGCAGCATGAAGCCGAAGCTGCCGACGTAGAGCAGGCCGGCGCCCTCGAGGGCCCCGCGCCGGGCGAGCACGGCGGCGCCGGCGCTGGCCACCGCGAACCCGAAGACGGTGCCGAGGATGTTGCGCAGCCCCAGGTTGGAGGAGCGGCGGTTGGGCGGCAGCACCTTGGCGAAGAGCTGCCAGAACGCCGTGACGTTGAGCCCGCCGAAGCAGCTGATCACAAGCGGGGTGAGGGCGACCGACCAGAGCGTGAGCCGCGGGTGGGAGTCGCGCAGGAAGAGCAGGGCGAGGCCGGACAGCAGCGGGATCACGCGCTGGGGCACGCTGGTCCAGGCGATGAGCGGCACGAAGCGCCGGAGTTGCTCGGTGCGGGCGGCGACGAAGATCGGGATGACGAGAAAGCCGTATTGGTAGAGCGAGGGCGCGAGCGCCACGATCCAGGTGGGACCTCCGAGCCGGTGCACGAGCGCGGGCAGGAACGTCTCGACCGCGAGCAGCGCCAACGCCGCCTGGTAGAAGCCGCCGTCGACGGCGGACGCGAAGAAGTTCCGGCGCAGGTGCAGCCGCCGGGCCTCATCGGTCCAGAGAGTGGTGGGCACAGGGGAGCTCACGAAGGGCGTGAGTGATGGGGCGGCAGCGGAGGCGAGCCAAGGACGGAAAACGGGGAGCGGTGGACTGTGGACGGTCGACCGTGGGTGCCGGACCGACCACGCGGATTTAGGCGGACTCCCCCGGGTGCACGAGCGCGATTCCGCGTCGATTCCGTCTCGCCGCGCACCGCCCACTGGCCGCGGAGTCCGGCTACGGTCTACCGGCCACTGTCCACCGTCCACCGGCAAACCGGGTTCACCCGACGCGTTGGGCGATCTGTTCGACCCAGCGGGTGGCGGCGTCGCGGGCGGTCTCGAATGCGGGGGTGAGCCGGGCGACCGTCTCGGGATCGGCGGGCTTGCCGGCGCGGGCGTCGTTCTCGATCGCGCCGGTGAGTTGTTCGATCTCGCGGAACCCGATCATGGCGCACGCGCCCTTGAGTCGGTGGGCGACCCGGTTGGCGGTCTCGACATCGGCGGTCTCGGCGGCGCGTTGCAGGTCGACGAGGCGCTCGGTCGAGTCGTGGAAGAACCCTTCGAACATCTCCCGGGCGATGGTGAGGGCTTGGTCGGGTTCGGGCGGCAGGACGAACTCGAGGGCGGAGGCGTCGAACGCCTCGGTCGGAGGAGGGGTGGCATCGGCGGCGGCGAGTGCGGCTTGGGCGGCGGCGACAGCCTTGGCACGCCGGCCCTCGCCCGATTTGCGCACGGGGCGGCGGTGCGGTGTCGGCGGGACCTCGCGGGTGTCGGCGGCGGGGGCGGGCGGCGTGTCACCGGCTGGTGGTGACGGCTGGGCGGCGGGCGTCGGGATCTTGCTGGCGGTGCTGAACATCGAGGCGGTGCCGAACATCGGTGCAGCGTCGGAGTCGGGGGCGGCAGGTGTCGGGGCGGCCGCCGGTGTTTCGCTGTCGGCTGGCGGAGCGGTCTTGCGGATGGCCAACTCCTCGGCGGCTCCGACCAGGGCCCGCTTGAGCTCGTGGGGCCGGACGGGCTTGGAGACGTAGTCGTCCATGCCGGCGGCGAGGCAGTTCTCGCGGTCGCCGGTCATGGCGTTGGCCGTCATCGCGACGAGATAAGGGCGGGCGGCCTTCGGGTGGAGGCGGTTGAGTTCGCGGGCGCAGGTGAGGCCGTCCATCTCGGGCATCTGCACATCGAGCAACACGACGTTGTAGGGGTGATGGGCGAGGGCGTGGAGGACCTCGAGGCCGTTGTTGGCGATGTCGACGCGGTAGCCCATGCGGCTGAGCAGGAGCGTGGCCATGCGCTGGTTGGTGGGGTTGTCCTCGGCGAGCAGGATGTCGAGCGGGTAGTCGTGGGCGAGAACCTCGGCGCTGGAGACGGTGGTGCGGCCGGTGCGCTGGATGGCGGTGCCGGAGACGAGGGCGCGGAGGGTGTCGAGCAGGGTGAGGGCCTTGATGGGTTTGGCGACGATGGCGCCGATGCCGAGCTCGGTCGGGGCCTGGCCGATGCTGCCGAGCGGGGCGAGCAGGCCGACGGGCAGCGCCGCCGACTGGCGGAGCGCGCGGATGCTGCGGATGACCGAGAGCCCGTCCGTGCCCGGGAAATGGAGATTGACGAGGACGAGATCGAAAAGCTCGCCGTGGCCGAGCCACTGGAGCGCCTCGGTGGGCGCGGCGGTGGCGCGGAGGGTGCAGCCCCAGGCGGCGGCGAGGGCGCCGAGGATACGGCGGCTCGTGGCGTTGGGCTCCACGAGCAGGAGGCGCTTGCCGGCAAGCTCGGGCTGCGGGGTGTGGAGCGCGGGGGCTGTGGCGCTGGCGGCACCCGCGCCGAGGCTCACCTCGAACTGGAAGGTGCTGCCCTGGCCGGCCTCGCTCTCGACCCAGATGCGGCCATGCATGAGCTCGACGATCTTCTTGCAGATGGCGAGACCGAGACCGCTGCCGCCGTATTGGCGAGTTGTCGACGTATCGACCTGGCTGAAGGTCTTGAATAGGCGGTCCATGCGGTCGGCCGGGATGCCGATGCCGGTGTCGCGTACGGAGAAATGAAGCCGGTGCAGGCCGTCGTCGCCGGTGCCGCGGTGCTCGATGGAGACGAGGACGTCGCCGGTGGCGGTGAACTTGATCGCGTTGCCGATGAGGTTGATGAGGACCTGGCGCAGGCGGGTGCTGTCGCCGACGAGGGCGGCGGGCACGCCGGGGCCGATCCAGCCGACGAGGTCGAGGTGCTTCTCGGCGGCCTTGGCGCCGAGGACGTCGAGGGCGTTCTCGAGGCACTCGCGCAGGTCGAAGTCGCGTTGCTCAAGCTCGAGTTTGCCGGACTCGATCTTGGAGAAGTCGAGGATGTCGTTGATGAGCGAGAGCAGGGCGTCGCCGGAGGTGCTGATGGTCTCGGCGAGTTCGTGCTGTTCGATGCTGAGCTGGGTGTCGAGGAGCAGGCCGCTCATGCCGATGATGGCGTTGAGGGGGGTGCGGATCTCGTGGCTCATGTTGGCCAGGAACTCGGACTTCGCGACGGTGGCCATGGCGGCCTCCTGGGCGAGGGTGTTGGCGCGTTCGATCGCCTGCTCGAGCTGCTGGTTGAGGCTCTCGGCGTTCTCGGCGGCGGCGCGGAGGTACTCGGCCATCTGCTTCTCAGAGGTGTTGTCCCAATTGACGCCGAAGACGCGGGTGACGGTGCCGCGGTCGCCGGTGCCGACATAGGCGATGGCCCGGATGTGGCGGACGGAGCCGTCGGGCGTGGTGATGCGGAACTCGGTGTCGAACTCGGCGCCGGAGGCGATGGCGGCGTGCAGTTGCTGCTCGGTGGCGGGAAGGTCGTCGTGGACGATGGTGGAGCGCCACAGGTCGTAGGAGATACCGTGCTCGGGTGGCAGGCCGTAGATCTCGAACATCCGCTGGTCCCACTTCAGTGTGCGGCTGGCGACATCGAGTTCCCAGATTCCGAAACCGGCGGCCTGTACGGCGATCTGCAACTGGCTGCCGGCGACCTCCGGAGCGGCGTTGGCGCCGAGCTCGATGGCGAAGGCGGCGAAGCGGCGGGCGCCGGCGGCGTCGGCGAACGGCACGATGGTGACGAGCGATTCGTAGAGGCGGCCGTCGCGCGACTTGTTGACGATTTTGCCGCGCCAGAGTTTGCCGGCGGTGAGGGTGTCCCACAGCTCGCGAAAGAATTGGGGCGGATGCTGGCCGCTGGCGATGAGGCGGTGGGTGCGCCCGAGGAGCTGGTCGCGGGAGAACCCGGTGAGCTGACAGAAACGGTCGTTGACCTCGACGATGAGGCCGCGCTCGTCGGTGACCGACATGGCGGTGAGGTCCCGCAGTGCCTCCTGGGCGCCTGTGGCGAGATTTCGGATGCGGGCGAGCTCTGGCGCGGGTTCGGGCGGCCCGGCGGGCGGCGGGGGCAAGGCGGCTGGTGCGGCGC